>JAJSAJ010001045.1 GCA_024274855.1 Planctomycetota bacterium
AGTGGCCCGTGAGTATCGGCTTCTGGAACGGACAATTCGTTGGGAAGTAGCCCGAGGGATACGCGGGACGATCAACTGCATTGCCGTTTCACGTGACGATCAACTGGTCTTTGCCGGGTTTGGCGGCCGTGGGGCATTGGGTGAGATCATCTGGTGTGATCCACTCGATGGGGCTTTTCTACGATCCGATTATTTGACGCACGAAAATCCAATTGCAGCGCTTGCCTGGTCCGCGGACGGTCGGTGGATGGTATCGAGCGACCTGTTTGGAAAAGTATGTCTATGGCCGAGTGATGAAAAGACGGCGCGCGTGCTACATCAAAGTGATGGATACTCTCTGGGTGCGCGGCCGGTGGCGGTTGCGGGAGTGGACCAAGTCGTGGTCCCACACGCTTCGGGAACCCTGAACCTGGCAGACAATCGCAAGATACAAGTCTGGAAACTCCAATGTATCCGACCAGCCGATGGTGTTTTGTTGCAGACGATCGATATGCCGCACTATGCGGCCGTCACGGCATTGGCCTCGAGTGCGAACGGACAGATTGTTGCATCCGCCGACCTGGCACGTCGGCTGTTTGTGTTTCATCGGAGTGATGGACAACCATGGGGCAACGTGACCGAACCGTTCTGGGAAGGGCACATGGTTATGTCACTAAGTTGTTCGTCGGATGGAAGACGACTTGCGGTGGGGACTCTGGAGGAGGCTGGACGAACGAAGCCCCTGGTGCGAATCTGGAACGTCGATACGGGAGAGGTCGTGTTTTCGCGCCAAATGTCTCAATCCGTGTTGGCCTGTGCACTCAGTCCGGACGGCCAATGGCTGGCGTATACGGGTGGAAAGCGCGAGGATGTCTTCTTGCAACAACTTGTTCCCGACGGGCGTGAGATCATTCTTCACGGTGGCCAACAGCTTCAATGGGTTGCCCCGGTAGATACATCAGACGACTATTCGGTCCGGTTCGCGACAACTGACGGGATGGCCGGGATATTTCGGCCATCGACGCGGCGAATCGAGCGGAGGCCGCCATCTGATTCGACGACTTCCAGCCAATCTCAGCCCGTGGATGGGTGGAGCGCCTCGATTTCACCAACGCAAGACACGCTGCAACTGGAACGGCATGGAAATCTTAAAGGCCGAGTTCACATCGATCTCAAGCGACAAGGTGTGCTTCAGTGTTACGATTTTATATCGGACGAAGCGGGGCATCCCCGAGCTGTTGTCGTCGGCACGGGGTCGCAGCACGGAATCTATGTCTATCGGTTGGCTGAATCTGGTGACTGTGAGCTGTTGTGTTACTTTCGAGGCCATGAGAACTGGGTTCAGTCGGTTCACGCAACGCGCGATGGCAAGTACGTGATTTCCGGCTCTCGCGATGGGACGATCCGTTATTGGAGACTCGAAGGCTGTTTTAGCAACGACGTGATGGTCCGTCGTTGGGGAGCAACTCTTCAGACGACTTCGAACGCGACGTTGCGAGTTACTCATGTCGTCGATTCTGGCCCGATGCACCATTTGGGTGTCACGGACGGTGATGAGATTACAAAAATTCTCTGGACACAACGCGATGCCGACGGAAATCCCGTTGCTTATTACGAGGATGATCCGGATAACATGCGAACGCAATTGCAGACGTTGTCATGGGACAAGATTGTCAGTTTCGAAACAACTCGGCACGGTCAACCGCGCAAGCCCTTTAACCTGGCTCCGGGCTGGACTTACTATCTGGCGGTGTTTCTTTACAATCGCGACTGGATTGCTTGGAATCCAGCCGGTTACTATGCGACCAGTGCCGGCGGCGAACGCCTGATTGGATGGCAGATCAATTCCGAGCTTGGTACGAAGCCTGCTTATTTCGGAGTTACGCGATTCGCCAAGACGCTTTATCAGCCGGACTTGATCAGTGCTTTGCTGACATCCGGAACACTTGATCAGGCGAAGCAGCGAGTTGGACTCCGTGGGGCGGCTGCCCGAATTGATAATCCAAACGTGGTCAAGCCACCGAAGGTCACGTTGGTTTCTCCCGTGGTCGTGCCAGGCAAACATGTAAAACGTGTCAAGAATCCTCGAATTCGTATCGTTGCTGTTGCCGAATCATTTGAACATCCGATCACCTCGATGCGGCTGTTGTTGAACGGGCGGCCATACCAACAGCGTCACCAGGCAAAAGGTATTGCACGTGAACGGACAACCGATATGGCCTCGTGGGAAATCAGTCTGCCACCGGGGAAAAACATTCTTCGCGTGCTTGCTGATACGGAAGTCAGTCAAGGTACTTCCGATGAACTGGCCGTGGAGTACGTCGCTGAAACAAGTAAGCCCAAACTGTACGTTGTAGCTGTCGGGATATCGGACTATCCGGAAGACGATCTTCGCCTTCGCTATGCAAGCAGCGACGCAAAACGCTTTGTGAAAGCGGTTCGCGACTACGCAAAGGACTTGTTCGAATCCATTAGCGTGACAACACTGGTCGACTCTGAAGCGACATCGGGCCGCATCATCACGGCATTGACCGCATTACAGAAGAGTGTCTCGCCTCGCGATGTGGCCGTCGTGTTCTTTTCGGGGCACGGTGTCCGCGACGCGAAGCACTTCTACTTGTTCTCGGTAAATGGAGACCGCAACAACCTTGCCGATACGTGTGTTCCGGATTCCGCGATTAAGCAGTTTTGCGAAGGAGTGCCTTGCCGCCTTATTCTGCTGATCGATGCCTGCCATAGTGGTGCGTTCCAAATTCAAAAACTTGCGACCGAACTAGGTCGTGATGACTATGGCGTTATTGTCATGGCGTCGTCTCAGGGAAGCGAGTCGTCATGGGAACGGGAGGAATGGAAGGCCGGTGCTTTTACCAAGGCGCTGACTGAAGGTATTGAAGGGCTTGCGGATTTCAATCACGACACATTTGTTCTGAGCACTGAGGTCGACACATACATCTATAACCGGGTTACCGAATTAACAGATTCTTCACAGAACCCCGTCTCATCCAAGCCGATCAATATCCGTCCATTCAAAATCAGTCGGGTACCGAAATAGAGTCTTAGTTCGTAGGGTGCGCGCGCCGTGCGCTAATCTTGTCCGACGGACCTTCAGGTCCGTCGAATGAACGGACGTGGGCGTCCGTTCGACAACACGGGTTGTGGCCCCGCTCCTTGGGGTGCGGGCGAAATGCGAGTTCGGCAGTTACCGGTCAAGGCTTGCGCAAAAGGGCAAGAAGTGTTTCTGGCCAGGTTGATCTGCCATGTGATTTCAGGGCTGGAATGGACGTTTGGCATCACACGAACTTCCGGCTCAAAGCGGGAAACTGAAAAGGTTGAAATAGAAACGGAAAAATGCAAAATGGGCGTGTTTCTTGAAAACTCCACGCCAGGGAACCGCCCTCTTGTGGTTTTCCACAAGAAATCCAGGATCTTGTGTCGTATCGATGTGATTCCCTGCCATAGACCGAGTAGATGAGACGTTCACCCACTCACTCGGTTTAAGTTAAGGAGTCTTGATGATGACAGTTACACTTCGCACTGGGATGGTCTTGGTTGCGGCTTTGGCCGCTGTTCTGGTCGGTTCGATTCAAACGGA
>JAJSAJ010001046.1 GCA_024274855.1 Planctomycetota bacterium
GACAAGAAGCAGGCGTTTCCACAGAGACGCGCCGATCAAGATGTAGATCGTTTCTGTTTCAGCGAAACGCCATTTTCGAATTCGGTCCAATTTGGGGAAGGTCTCCAGAACTCGAGACAGCGGAGGTGCATCTTTTGATACATCGGCCGCCTGGCGACATGCGATACAACGCCCATCGACGATCGCTCGAGGACTGACCGGCTCCCCGCACATCGAACAGGACACAGCAAGGGATTGCAAAATGCGATCGCCCGTTACGGGACACGTTGTCAAATACTCGGGCAAAACAGACTGGCCACTGATGGCACAACTTTCAAGTTCTGTTTCCAGGACGCGGCGTCCGGACTGTCGGCATGTGCGGATCGCATCGGCAACTGAGATTTTTCCGTCATCCGTGGCTGCAAGATGATACGAATGCCGGCCGGTCGATGGGCATGTAAAGGGGGGAGGCTGTTCGATTCCGTTGTTCAGCAACCGAGCCCATTGCGAAAAGGATAACTCGACCGAATTCTGTCCGATTGTGAAAGCCAGCTTTCCATCGGCATGTTTGCACCAGGCAAGCGTCACGGCAATCAGCACTCCTTCACTTCCCGCATCGCATTCTGCGCACTGCCGCCGAGCCCCCTCGACCCAGTCTTTAAACACGGCTTCATCCAACCGGGGGGCGTGTCGAGTCAGCGGCATGATGTCGTTGAGGTTCAGACGCGCCAACGCCTCAGTGTCCATGAGATGGCCGTCGCTCGCGGCAAAACAATGAACGACCTGCGAGTGAGCATCGCCATCGGCGTGAAGAAAGGTGAGCCGAAGAAACGGCCGATCTTGCAAGCTGCAGCCGGCCAAATGGACATGTCCTCCATCGATTTGATAGGCGGCAAATAGTCGTTGTGCTAGATCGTGGACACTGGCAGGTTGCGTTGTCGGGGATGCGTGTAGCGGTCGTCCACCAGTTTCCAGTTGGTGCCGCAGCCACATCCACAACGGAGATTCAAACGTCACGATCTCGACGTTTTCAGGCTCGGACTCTGGCACGCTGTCCGGGTGAAACGCAAATCTCGAGTTCGGTAAGCCATCCGCGGGATCACGTTCGTTTGCCGTGCCCTTTTCGGTCGGATTCGGGCGGCTAACTGCATAATTCCCAACGCTCCGTTCCGTGACAGACCACCCCAATGCCTTCAGGCACCAAACCACAAAGTGCCTTGCCGTGGGATCGAGATACTTCGTCGGTTTGTCCTGGTCCGTTGTACTCACAGCCCACCTGTCCGACTGATCCGCCGTGTAACAGTAAACCGCCTTGTTGTCAGACAACAATCGGTACAAGTCGCGTATGGCAAACGAGTCTTTGTCTCAAAGCTCGAAAGCGTCCCCTTGGGTTCCGCAAAACGGACGGAACTGGTGTTACTCTGTCGTGTGAAAGAACGTCCCGAGACAACGCCTAGTTGACCACGTTTCGCCAAAAAATCAAGTTTTCCGATCCGACGTCGCGATTCTTTTTGTTTGGTTGCTTAGGACCGGCAGATCAATTGTTGTCGCGTTTACTGGGGGGCGTTCGTGCGGCGATCCTCCTTAGCTGCGAGCCTGATTCACCCATGGGACAAGCCCATGGGGGTCTGTACGCGGAAAAGTGCGACAGTTATTGATTGGCGAATCCTTAGTCCAGAAAATCGCGATCCTCCAACCGCTCAGGTACGTAAACCTCGGTCACGTAACTGATGTCTTTGCTAATCAGCGCTTCGACTTCCAGCTTGAAGCCATTTTTGAGCATCAACGCGATTTCCTTCTGCCAGGCTTTCTTGGTTTCGAACCAGGGGTACTGCGCAATCTGTTTGGCTCGCTTGACGTCCGTTTGCTTCAAATCGATTCTGACGCTAGGTGATAACTGGCAGCGTTCGTAGTCCTTGCTGCGCAACCCAATATACCGAGCTTTTGGGATGGCCATTAGTTTGGATTCGTAAGCCAGGTTGATGGAGCCTTGTTTGATAACGCTGTAGATGTAGTATCCCCAGGGATCGTTATCCAGCAGGCAATAGATCGGCAATTTCAATTCGTTGTGCAAGCGATTCAGCATGCGCCGGACACCTCGCGGAGGCTGTCCGCCACCATGAGTCAGAATGCACTGGTACTGCTTCCAGAATTTATCTTCGTTGAACCGGCGCCACACGGTGTCTTTTTCAACGTGCAGGATAAATTGTGCGTCGCATTCCTTAAACTGAACAACGTTCGGTTCGACGATCGATGGAATGTTGTACCCGCCCGAGCCCATTCGAGAACAGTCGATTTCATCGCCGCTATCCACCAGCGAAATCGGACCGACCATCGAGCCGGCGTTTTTTGCGTAAAGGTGGAGTTCTTCACGCATCGCGTTCAATGCCACTTCAACGTCTTCAATAATCGGGTCACAGTCTGATTGTTGATCAAACGTCTCTTCTTTCGTCCCTTCAATCGTGTGCTTTAGAAGATAGAACAATCCTCGAATACTCGTTGTCTTTCCCTGCTCAATCAACTTCTTGCACCCACTACCAACCAGGATTGTCTGCATGTAGCTCTTCGCCTGAGCCAGATTGAATAACTCGCGACGATTCGTGCCACTCCCCATTTCAATGAACCGCTTCGCCTTGTTATACCGGACATTCCCTAGCGACCGAGAGGGAATTCGAATGTGGGGGGCGCGGCCTCGCTGTGCGGTTCTAGTCAAATCATCGGCGACCGATCGCAGAGCAGCAAGCGTTTTCTTATCGGTCATCGATAACTTGACGCTCGACGCGGGGTGTTTGGGCGGAACCTTTTTTCGTCGCACCTTCTTGGCCATCGTTCGTGGTCCTGAATGTCAAAGACTGTTGAGCAAAGGAGTGTCCCGCGGGCAGACCGCGTGCTTGTCTCCAGGACACGTTGGACACGGAATCCAGCCGGTTCAGTACCTGCGACTTGCAACTGTCCAGGTAAGGGCCGAATCGGAACATGAGCTAAAAAAGTTTCTTCTGCGCGTCATCGTTCGCGAGCTTATCCGCCAAGAGATCCTCGGGCTGTTGGTCGACGATCAGCACGTTATCGCCGTAGTCCTCGCTTCCTTCCTGAATTCGTTGGCCACGCTGATCAAACCGCGCATCAGCCTCCGTTGTCTTGCGTTTGGCCACTGCCAGCAACTGAGCGTAAAGCGCGTCTCGGTCGGTGCCATTGAGTGCACTGACTGCCGTGGCGACTTCTCCCAGGTAACGGAGGAAAATATTGCGGCGGTCGCTTTCCTGCTTGACTCGCTTCCGCCGTCGTAAATACATTCCTAATTTGCGTCCGACTGCCTGGAGTCCGAGCCGTAATTCTCGTTGGATTTCAGGGTATGCCGCAATCGCTTCCTTCGATTCGCTGGTGAAGGGAACCCAGACACTCGCGACGTGAACCATGATCGAAATCGGACCGCTCGGCAACGAGCCGCGAGTCTGGCTTAATCCGTATGATCGCCAATTTGTCTTCATAACCGATTCAGTGATAGCACAATCGCGTTGCTTGAACTGCAGCGGCACTCGATTCGCATATCGTAGCACTTGCATCGATTGGCCCTCCGAGATGTTCACATTCCGCATCGCGTGATGCATTGTCTTGATCGCGTCGTGCGGTAGCTTGGAGGGGGACTGACGCGTGCCAAGTTTGGCCTCTTTCAGAATTCGATCTGCCGCATCCACGCCGAGTCCGTCAAATGTCATAATAAGGAACTGACGCAGCGTGCGCGCGTCGCTTTCGCTGAGCAACTCCGTCAATAAATCCAACGTCACTTTTTGAACGACGGAATTGCCGCCATATGCGAGCGCCACCTCGATCTGGAACGGGTTGCCGCGGTAGACGGCCGGAGGACGCGTCGTCGCACAATAAAACTCTCCCGGCACGACGCGGTAAAGCCCCTGCAGCAATAAATCTTCTCCGATCGGGCTGACGCAATCGGTCGCAGGCGGTTTGATCTTCGTCACCTGAATAGCCTGATAGAGCGAATCGGCCTCCTCACGACCGATTCGACGCGTCGATGCACGCGTGCTGACACTTGCTGTTTGGCAGATCCTGCGAGCAACCGCGGGACTGACCCGCGAAAATGCACTCGTTAGAAATTGTGTGATCGTTACCGTTTTGCCTTCCTTGAGCATTGTGACCAATCGCCCTAATTCCACACCATAAGGATGGGGCTTAATTTCTTTCGGCTCGGCCGGCAAGTCGGTCGTCGATCGAGGATAGATGTGCTCGGTTCCCTCAGGGTCCGTGTAGTGTAGGGTTACATGAGGATTGGCAATCGCCGTCTGCTCCAGGTACTCGTCGACACTTCCACGCCCCCGCTGATAACGGGCTTCCATTTCAATCGTCACGCGTGTCCCGCTGCGAACCTCCGTGGGCTCGTCGCCCTCCTCCGCGTCATAGTGTCCAACCCACTCGATGCGATGCCGTTGCATGTAGGCGCGGCCCGCCTTGCCCGGCGGAATGTCCACGCCCTCCCCCCGACCGTTGAGAATCTCCGGCTTGTTCTTCTTCGTGTCGATTTGCAGCTCGTAGTAATGGGTCGGTCTGCGAACCGATAACTTCGATACGATTTTGATCGGTCGGCCTGTCGTCAACATTCCATACATGCCCGCGGCACTGATCCCAATGCCCTGTTGCCCACGACTCATGCGAAGCCGATGAAACTTCGAACCATACAGCAGCTTGCCGAAAATCAACGGAATCTGCTTCTTCATGATCCCGGGACCGTTGTCCTGGATGCTGACCCGGAACCGAGCGGGTGCGGTCTGCTCGATCCGTACCCAGACCTCGGGGACGATTCCTGCCTCCTCGCAAGCGTCAAGTGAGTTGTCAACGGCCTCTTTAACGCTCGTTAACAACGCCTTGCGGGGGTTATCGAACCCCAGTAAGTGGCGATTCTTGGCGAAGAACTCGCCAACCGAAATGTCTCGCTGCTTGGCCGCCATCGCCTCGGCCGTCACTCGCCGCCGCTTGCCGTTTGCCGGGGCCGTGTTCGGCACACGTCGTGTTTTCGAGTCGCTTGGGCGTTTCGAAGCCCTCGCGGCACGCGTCGAGTCCGCTTTCTTTTTCTTTCCGTTGGATGTCGCCAATGCCTGGTACTCCTTGACCCGCTGCGATTCCGTTCGAAGACGTGGAGCCATACCGACTGGATGCCCTCCCGTCGAACGGTAGGAGAGTTTTTCGGTACGTGGAGAGGAAGGGTTTAGGATATCCGGATTATAGCGATTGCGATCGGGTGATCCCACCCGGCTTTCTCCGCAAGTCCCCTACGTTGCATGTCTTTGGTGTAATGCTCAAATAAAGATTCACTCTCGTGCCCCGCCTGACCGAGAAAACTCTTTAGCAGTGTGGCTGCGGCCGCGCCGACTCAATCCAACCGGGCTGCGCCAGCAGCCTCAATCCTTAACCCTGCCAAACCCCTGCCCAGTCGCCGCCGAGCGACCGAATTGCCCGTTGGAGATCTGTCCCATGGGCCTTTCGACCCGCCATCGGTCGTATTGTCCAATTGCAAGGAGGAGCGTTCGATGCTTCGGACTTTCAGAAAATCAGTCGTCTTCGCTGCCGCCCTATTTGCTAGTTGCTGCTTTAGCCTCGCCAGTACCCCACAAGCTCAGGCCCAGCAACATCGCATAAGCCGGCAGTGCTCGACCGGTACCTGCGGCAAATCAAATTGCCGCACTTGCCAAGCAAGACTCGCCGGACTCGGTACACAATGTCGCGGTACGCAACTGAACTGTCGTGATCGACAGTACAGCCAGCCCGAACTATTCTACAACTACTATTTGCCCGGTACGTGCGGAGGCGGACCTGCCCAGCTTTATATCGCACCTCGCCCAGTTCCCGCGCTGGTCGGGCATACGTACTACACGTATCAGCCGTTCATGCCACATGAACTGCTGTACCAGCATCACCGATCATACTATCGCTATTACGATGGCGGACGCGGCCTGACACGCACCAAGATCTCCTGGTATCGTCCGCCAGTCCAAAACCTGCTCGGCAGCGTCCGTAATAGCGTGCGAATCGCTCGTTAACCCCCCCCCCCCACAATTCGCCAGGAAGAGGAACCTTGACCGATGAAGAAAATCGCCTTATCCCTTGTCGTGGGGGCCGCTGTGCTGCTGGTCGCCCAGCAGGCTGCCACCGCTGCACAAGGCTACAGACACGTCGCTAATCGCTGGGGCGAACGGTTCGCTCGTACAATGCCCTGGCACGGGTCCTATTATTACGCGCCCTGGGGGTCTTCCGTCTCCCTGGTCGTTCCGCCCGTTGCCAATATGCAAACCAGTATGGGCTGGGGAGTTACCCAGACTTCCATGCGGCCAATCTACCACCAGTTCGGCAGGCCCTACCCCGGTGATGGCCTGTCCTCCTCAGGCCAATGCCAGGGGACTCCACGCTGGCCAAGCCATACCGATCAGTTCGGTGTCTACTATACCCGTGGGCCCTGGTAGACTGCCAACAACCGGCCAATTATCCCCGTAAGCGGGCGACGGTGCGTTGCACCTGCCGCCCGTTTTGCGTTGGTAACGCCCGTTTTGCGTTGGTAGACATCTTGTCGCGAAAACGCACCAATGTTGCGACAGGTGTTATCGTTGTGATGATACGGTGGTGTTTCGATAATGGCACACTTAGAGCGGTTGATGTGAGTGTTAAGTGTTTTTAGGAAAAGGGCTTATGTTGAATCGATCAGCTTGGGTCTGTGTTGGCATGCCGGTTGCATTTCTAGGACGTTGGAAGAACGCAAGACATGGCACAAGGAGGTGCAAGACACAAGCCATTCGGGGGTGCCAAGCCATGTTATTCCAATTTCTCCTGATCGTGATGGGGTTGGGTGTGAGCGGATTCGCAACATTCGGAGCTCTTCGGCCAATGCAAAACACCGATCCCTTCTGTATCTAATATGTCGGTTCGGCTACCGAGCAGTGAAGAAGATCGGTCAGCGCACGGTCGCCCCAGTTCTCGATCGGCCACCAGCGACCCGGCAATACAGCAGACGGACAGATTAGCCACAAAGACGGGCAGGGCACCGGGGAGCAATGGCGGCGCGTGAAATCGCCAATCAATAACTGTCGCACTCTTCCGCGTACAGACCCCCATGGGTGAATCAGTCTCGCAGCTAAGAGAGGATCGTGCGCTCGGCTGCCCTGTAGCTTGAGGGACTTTGGTTCCCGCCGGACCCCTTGCCACGCGGCAGAACCCTATTCGAGCGCACTCCTCGCATGCCGCCGTGCAACAAACCCCCCAGTATTCTAACGGCCCTAGTTTGCCCAAAGTTCAGGGTTTTGGCCAGGCCAGACCGGGACCGACGCAACGTCCCCCAGCAAACGCGACAACAATTGATTCGCCGGTCCTTAACCGCCCATACACGGCATCCCGCAGCGGCTTGATCACTCGAATAGTACGCACCTCCCCAGGGGCAGCAGTCGGCCCGTTGTCCTTCCCGTGAAACTTCCCGATTCAAGCCTTCCCATATCGGTTGCCGATGATATAATGCGAGCATAGGTTAGTATGTTAATCAACAAGGTTGTATATTTAATGAAGTGAAGAAGGAGAATGGCCCCATGGCGGCAACCCAAGAGGCGCCGAGGCGGACCGCGTCGGTTGATGGAGCACGATTACGGGTTCCGGTGCCCCCACGGGACGCTCGGGATGACATGATGGACACACAAAAAGGAGACGGTCCCCAAAATGATGGCCTGAGGACTGCGAAGCTTACGCCGAGAGACGTCTTACTGGACGAGTTGGCGGCGGCCGATAAACGGCTCGAAACAGCATCGCCCCAGCAGATTCTTCGGTGGGCGGTCGATCGTTTTGCGGGGCATTTTACGATGGCCACTGCGTTCGGCCCGGAAGGAATGACGCTGATCCATATGCTGGCTGAAGTCGGGCCGGACACACCGATTTTCAACTTGGATACCGGATATCAATTCCCGGAGACTTTGGACTTGCGAGATCGAATAGCAGACCGGTACGGGATCGACGTGACATTGCGTAGGCCGGAAATGTCGGTGGAGCGTTATGAGGCATTGCACGGAGGGCCGGTCCACAAGACTAATCCGAATCAGTGTTGCTGGGATCGCAAGATCAGTTTGCTACAAGGTGCCATCGAAGGAATGCATGCTTGGGCGAGTGCGATTCGTCGCGATCAGAGTCCCGACCGAGCAACCGCTCCGATCGTTGGTTGGGACCGGAAGTTTGGCCTTGTCAAAGTCAGTCCGTTAGCCAATTGGACCAAGCAGGATGTGTGGCAGTTTATTACGGACCACAACGTACCGTACAATCCCTTGCACGACCGTGGTTATCCGAGTGTAGGGTGCTGGCCGTGCACCCGCGCTGTTCTGTTGGGCGAAGATGAACGATCTGGGCGATGGAGTGGAACGACAAAAACAGAATGTGGTCTCCATTCGGCCGATCGTTCTCATTGATATTCCCTGCAGCAGCCGGGGACTTCGTGGCTCGTTTCGGTAACTCGGGTGGATACGAAGATGATCGGGCACGCGTCACGCACGAATTTTGAGTTTCACCGCCGTGAATATCACTGCCAAAACTGAATACGCATGTCTGGCTGTTTTGGAGCTGGCCATGCACTACGGCACCGGCCCTCCGTTACAGGTTCGCCGCATTGCCACGCAGCAGGGTATTCCTGCTCGGTTTCTGGTTCAGATCCTACTTCAGCTCAAGGGAGCGGGGTTGGTCATCAGCACTCGCGGCGCGTCGGGCGGATATCAGCTGGGCAAGGCTCCTGATGAGATCACTCTAGCCCAAGTCATGGATGTTGTAGAGCGAGATTCGAGTACCGTGCGAAGCAGTGTGGGGCATGCGACGGCCGCATCAGCCGGATTGTTGTCGGTGTGGCGGGACGTCACGCGTACCGAGCGGGCGATGCTTGAATGCGTCACGTTGGCCGATCTGGTCGAGCGAGTTCGTGTCGATTCGCCGAATATGTACTACATTTAGGTCCGGCGGATCAATTGTTGTCGCGTTTACTGGGGGGCGTTCGTGCGGCGATCCTCCTTAGCTACGAGACTGATTCACCCATGGGGCCCTTCGGGCAGCTTCACTCGATTACACTCTTGGCTTGCAGCAAAGCCATTAGTTTATCGACCGATTGGTCTACAGAAAGCTGATCAGCATCGAGGACGAGATCGGCCTGTTCGGGTATATCATACGGAGCCGAAACGCCGGGGAAATTGGCTATCTCACCCGAGTCGGCCTTGTCATAGCGGCCATCCGTATCGCGGTGGCGGCAGACGGCGACGGGTGTGGCGACGTGTACAACCAGAAATCGATCCGGACCAATCACCTCCGCCGCCCGTCGGCGCACGGTTTCACTTGGAGCAACGAATGCCGCGATGCAGATCAGGCCGGCGTCGTTAATCAATTTAGCCACTTCGGCACTGCGCCGCACATTTTCCGATCGCTCTTCGGCCGTGAAGCCAAGATCGCGACTGATGCCGAGTCGCATGTTTTGACCATCGAGCACGGTGCAGGCACGCCCCACATCAAAGAGCCTGCGTTCAAGTGCGTAGGCGATGGTTGTTTTTCCCGAGGCGGTCAAGCCAGTCAAGAGAATGGTTGTCGGCTTCTGGCCATATCGGGCGACTCGCTGGTCCGGAGTCACGTGACTCAACTCGGTCGCTTGCAAAGTGCTGGCTGGGACACCATCCCAATGATCGGGTCGATTCTGGCCGGTTGACCGATCCAGGATCATGCCGGCCGCAACGGTTCGATTCGAGATGCGATCGATAATGATGAACGCACCTGTCGCACGGTTCCGCGGATAGCTGTCAAAGGCGATCGGTTCACTTAGTGTGATACCGCACCGACCGATTTCATTCAGTTCGAGCGAATCGGCTTCATTTCGGTGCATCGTATTGACATCGACCCGATATCGCAATGCACTTACGGCCCCCGTCACCATCTTTGTTGTCTGTTTGAAGATATAAGGCGTACCGACGGTCAAAGGCGTTTCAGCCATCCAGACAACCATGGCATCGAAAGTTGATTCGAGTCGAGGAACATTACCTGGCCGAACGAGCATGTCGCCACGGCTGACGTCGATTTCATCCTCGAGTGTAATGGTAATTGATTGGGGCGTGAATGCTTCGCGCAATTCGCCATCGAATGTCACAATCGATGCGACGCGGCTCGTCTTGCGCGAAGGGAGTGCCATGATTTCGTCGCCCTGTCGCACGATTCCCGAGGCGATGGTTCCGCAATAGCCACGAAAGTCGAGATGAGGCCGATTGACAGCTTGGACAGGAAGCCGAAAGTCCTGCAAGTTGCGGTCCGATCCGATGTAGACCGTCTCCAGAAAATGCATTAGCGTGGGGCCCCGGTGCCACGGCATATTCGAGCCGGGCTCGACCACATTGTCGCCCTTGAGCGCGGAGATCGGCATGAAGTGCAAATCGGGAAGTTCCAGCCGGGCGGCAAAGTCCTTGTAATCAGCACGAATCGATTCGAACACGTCCTGTTGATAGTCGACCAGATCCATCTTGTTGATGGCGACGAGAACGTGTTTGATTCCCAACAAAGAGGTAATGAACGAGTGTCTCTTCGTTTGTGTCAAAACGCCGTGGCGCGCATCGATCAGGATAATTGCCAAGTCGGCTGTCGACGCACCGGTCGCCATGTTGCGAGTGTATTGTTCGTGGCCAGGCGTGTCGGCAATAATGAACTTGCGCTTCGCGGTCGAAAAATACCGATAGGCAACGTCAATCGTAATCCCCTGCTCCCGTTCGGCTTTCAACCCGTCTGTCAGAAGAGCCGGATCGAAATTTCCGCCCGTCGTCCCGTGCGTGCGCGAGTCACGCTGCAACGCGGCTAACTGGTCCTCGTAGATCATCTTCGAGTCATAGAGCAGGCGGCCGATCAAAGTGCTCTTGCCATCATCCACACTTCCACAAGTGAGAAACCGAAGCAGTTCCTTGTTCTCGTGTTGTTTCAAATAAGCATCGATATCGGTTGCGATCAGATTGGATTGGTGTGACATTTTCGACAACGTTGCTCGTATTGCATAAGTTCATCGTGCGAAGCCAAGTCGGTCGAGTTGACTGTCACTCGGAGCCGACTCGAAAAAAATCCGGTTCCCCGGGACCGATTAGCTGGGAAGTCGGAACGCGCTCAAAAATAACCTCGTTTCTTCTTCTCTTCCATCCCCGCACCACCTTCGTCCTGGTCGATCAGCCTTCCTTGACGCTCCGAGGTCTTCGTAAGAAGCATTTCCTGGATGATCTCGGGCAGAGTGGTCGCATTGGAAAAGACAGCGCCGGTCAGTGGATAGCAGCCAAGTGTTCGAAAACGAACGCGCTCAAGCTTCGGCTCTTCTCCAGACGCCAACCCAAGACGCTCGTCATCGACCATGACCAGCACGCCATCTCGCTCGACAACAGGACGTTTCGCGGCAAAATAGAGCGGCACAATCGGGATTTCCTCGAGATGGATGTATTGCCAAACATCCAACTCCGTCCAGTTCGACAGGGGGAAAACTCGGATACTCTCGCCCTTATTGACGCGAGCGTTGTAAAGATTCCACAATTCGGGACGCTGATTCTTGGGATCCCATCGATGGTGGCGATCACGAAATGAATAAACGCGCTCCTTGGCCCGTGATTTTCCTCGTCTCGCCTCGCACCGCCAAATGCAGCGTCAAACTGGTACTTGTTCAACGCCTGTTTCAGTGCATCCGTCTTCATCAACTCGGTGTGCTTCTCGCTGTCTTGAAGCGGGTGTATGCCGATGTCACGCCCCTGTTCATTGGTGTAGACCAGCAAATCCAAGCCGAGCTGCTGCCGGACATACGTTTCGCGAAACTCGATCATTTCGCGAAACTTCCACGTCGTATCAACATGAAGCAGCGGAAAAGGAGGCTTTGCCGGATAAAATGCTTTCAACGCCAACTGGACCATGACCGAAGAGTCTTTGCCAATCGAGTAGAGCATGACCGGGTTGTTAAACTCGGCCGCCACTTCCCGGATAATGTGGATGCTCTCGGATTCCAATTGTTTCAGGTGCGTTAAGTGATAGCTAGGCATGGTGGTGGACTCTATCGCGGAGTGTGGCAACATGTACCCTGTTCGTGAGCAGAACCGTTTCGCCGAATTGTACACGATCGTTGCTGGCAAACGCCATGGCGCTTTGCACTTTACACTTGGCAATCGGCCGAGCGAGCTTGGCTGTTCCCATAAGGGGTTGATGCGTCGGGCCGTGCAGATTGGGGAAAATCGTCCCCTGATTCAAATAAAACGGTGGCGTGCGCGTGCGATCGTACTTCCGGCATGACGAACAGCCTATCTGCGACGCGTAAGCTGCAAAATCACACTCTCGTTCGAACTGTCGATGATCGGGTATGTGGCGACGCGGCGCAAATCGAGCTGTGCAAGCAAGCCTCGATGGCGAGCTTCTCCGCGTTCTTCAACCCACCGCGGTCCCTTAATCAGCAACAGACGGCCAATGGCATCCCAATCCGACTCGAACCATTTCAGGATCTTCCAAAGTGGGCCGACCGCTCGTGCAACCAGCGTATCGAAGCGAAAGTCGTCGAGTAACGACTCGGCCCGCGCATGATAAACCGGCACGGGTAAATCCAAGTCGGCAACGATCTCCGTTAATGCACTGGCTTTCTTGCCAACCGACTCACACAGTACGACGTCCAAATCTGTTCGCACAATAGCTAATAGCA
>JAJSAJ010000109.1 GCA_024274855.1 Planctomycetota bacterium
CTGACCCCTTGGAAGCGAGCCGGCGGCCTACATTCCGTGAACGGTTACAAAGAAACAAGCAGGACCGTCAACCCGACAAGGCCAACAGTCCACAGCCACGATTTGTGAGTAGCGACGGAACCGCAGTGTTTCACGGGGCGCTCCTTGTGTTTGAACTCGAAATCGGAAACGGGCTCTGCCAGGTGCGCACCCTGCTCGGCCATTTTTAAAAAAGGGCATGGGATTTCGGGGTGTCGTCGCACGCCACAAGTGTGTATTCAGATGCCACACGGATCAAGGCAAACGTGATACACCCTGCATAACCTGCCAATAACCCGCATTCCAATGAAAGGGTGCGTTTCGCAGCGACGAATGCTGCATCTGCTGCACTTGGCTTCGCTCGATCGTGATCCCCGGTTCTGCGTGGCGAAGCTTGTAGGTCGTATAAATGGTTAGGCTCAACGGCGCCGCACGGTCGGTGAAAATGGCCTTTCCGACGCTCAAGTCAATGTTCCTGTCCGACTCGATCCGGAGATCGGCCCGGTTCCGGTCAGCGCTGGAGACCGCGTAACGGTACAACCGAGTCGCCTCCGGCAGGTTCTTCAGATCGATCGAAAGATTCCAGGCCTCGTCTGCATCGTTCACCACGGCAATGGTGAGTGCGCCGCGCGGGCTCCGTCAGGCTGCGGCAAAGACTCGTTGGGATTCTTTCAAGTTGGAGTCTTACTCTGATTTCTCGACTTTGTCTCAACACGGCAGGGCGAACCTCCTTCCCAGCCATTCTGGCCAACCAAGCAGAAGCTCAGCAGGAGGTTCGCCCGCCCGTAGCCACCGCTTCTCCAGCCTCTGAGACCGAACGTCGTATCACACAACGAATCATCTGCAGCTTCGTCGAGGGCCGACCAATCCGATTCGCCGGATATCTTCCGGAATCGGAACGTAATGCATCTTTTGGCAAGACTCACACCAACAACCGGGCGAGCGATGCTCATTGATGATAACGGGGGCGGACACGAAATCGACTTGCTGTAGGATGCGAGGATGTTCGTAATCCAGCTCAATGTGCCCACCACAGTCCGGACAACCATCCAAATAGTAGTCAATGTACCTATCGATTTCGGATTCTTCAAATGCCTTCCGCTCGTGCCGAGGATGCCCCGGTTGTCCCCCTTGCTTTCGCTCCTTGGGACGTCCACGCTTTGTATTCTTGGGTTTCGGTTTAACCATATCCGACGAAGGCGGCTTCGAAGAAGTCTGCGAGTCCTTGCGAGCTTTGGCCAGTTCCGTTTCAAGTTTCACGACGCGTGCCTACAACTCCTGGATGGTTGCAACCGGTTCTTCGTAGGTCGGCTTTTGGGACTTGCTTGTCGTTGCCATAACGACAAAAACCTATCTGACATGCTACAACTCGCCAATATCAGTTTCTTGCCCGTGAACGGTTACAGAAAAAGTCTTCCTCTTGAGTGATCTTCGATTCGCCGGCGATGCACGTTACTTGCCAGCCAGAGCCGCGGCAGTCCGGTCTACCCACGGCAAAGGGCGATCTCGGTAATGCACGCTTCCTTGCCGTCC
>JAJSAJ010001047.1 GCA_024274855.1 Planctomycetota bacterium
ACAGTTATTGATTGGCGAATCCTTAGCGATCAAGAGACCATTGTAAAGGTGAAGGCTCGAATGCGCAAGACGTGTGAAACCAGATAGGGCCTTGATCGTAAGGTGGTCCAGGTAGGTCCCGCTTGCCGAGCGGGACATGGCGTAATCCAGGACGCTACAAGAGGTTTGGAACTGCAGCCGGAATCTGTTTGCCTGCTGCTGGGCCGGATTGCGATCAAGGCCCCAGATAGGGATCCGGGGGAAACGACGCTTGGTGCCTTTGGCGGATCAAGATGGGCCCGGCTCGACTCGCGAGTCGATTTCAATCGCCTTGTGGCCTTTGAATGCACCAAGGCGAGCCCTGAATTTTGGCACGCCTTCGACCGCCACTTCAATCGGCTTATGAATGTCCTGCTCGGTCTTGATGACGTCGCCCACACGAAGGCCAAGCAGATCGGATGTCGTAATTGTGGATTGGGCCAATGTGGCGACAAGGTGCAATTCGGCCCCTTTCAGGTTACGGCTCCATTGCGAGATTGACTCCTCTGTCGGTTGAACCTGCGTGTACCCAACCCAACTGTTCGTTGTCAGATTGCTGCTGATACGTTCCAGTGCGTTGAACGGAATACAAAGGTTCATCATGCCCCGCATGTCACCCAATGTCAGTTCGAAGCTGATCAAGACGACAACTTCGTTGGGAGGTACAATCTGCACCAATTGCGGGTTGCTTTCGACGCGCTCGACTTTGAAGTCGAGCGGTGCGATCTTGTCCCAGACTCGCTTCAGGTCGTCCAGGAACAGATCGGTGATACGTGCTACCAGTCGCAGTTCGATCTCCGTCAGCGGCCTGCGTCCCATCATCCCGGTCTCTTCGCTGCCGCCGAGCAGTCGATTGATGATCGGGTACAGAATGGACGGATTGATATCGAGGATCAAATTGCCTTCCAGAGGAACGGCTGACAACAGGTTTAAACAGGTTGGGTTTTCGAGGCTGAAGATAAACTCACTATAAGTCAGCTGGTCAACGCTGGTCAGCTTGACTTCCACGATGCTTCGGAGCAGCGAGGAGAGTGCGGCACCAAAGTTGCGTCCAAGCCCCTCATGCAGTGACTGCAAGGCGCGCATCTGTTCCTTACCAACACGTTCCGGTCGCTTGAAGTCGTAGGGCGTTATCTTCTCGCGTGTGCGCAGCGAGCCGCCGGCGCTCGATGGTAACGATGCGGAGGGCGCTACCTTCGATTCCGGCTCCATCGCGTTCAGGAGGCTTTCGACTTCATCTTGGCTGAGTACATCGTCGGCCATTGTTCGCTCCGTCGATACGAGTTACAGCCTGTTCGTTCACGCGCTGTTCAAGACCACGTCAGTTCCGTATATGGCCGTTTCCGTGCACAATATACTTATAGCTGGTCAACTCACGCAAACCGCACGGTCCGCGCGCATGAAACTTGTCCGTACTTATTCCAATCTCAGCCCCAAAGCCAAATTGGCTTCCATCATTGAATCGGGTGCTGGCGTTTATCATGACGGCGGAACTGTCAACCTTCTTGGCAAAAAGGCGTGCCGAAGGAAGATCCCGAGTGACAATTGCGTCCGTGTGCCGTGATCAATACGTGTTGATGTGTTGAATCGCCTCGTCCACCGAATCGACGATCTTCACGGATAGAATCGGCCCCAAGTACTCCGTCGCATAGTCTTCTGCGGTTGCCGTTCCGGCCTGCGGTATCAGCTGGCGGGTACGCTCATCGCCTCGAAGCTCGATCTGATGAGCATGCAAAAGATCAACCAGATCCGGCAGGACGGCCGAGGCGACTGCCGAATGGACAAGCAGGGACTCGCATGCGTTGCAAACACCCATCCGCTGGCATTTGGAGTTGACGACGATTTACTTGGCCATTTTCAGGTCGGCTGCCTGGTCAATATAGACGTGGCAATTTCCGTGGAAGTGCTTGATGACCGGCATCCTCGCCTCGCGGGCAACACGCGTAATCAATCCCTCGCCGCCGCGCGGAATCGCTACGTCGATCAGATTGTCCAGGTGCAGGAAGTGATCAACTGCCTCACGATCCGTTGTCGACACCAACTGAACGGCGTTTTCCGGAATGCCCGTATCCGAAGCGGCTGCCTGCAGAATTTGCACAATGGCGTGGCTCGAATCGCGTGCTTCCTTGCCCCCTCGCAAGATGACGGCATTGCCACTCTTGAGGCAAATACCGGCTGCATCGGCCGTTACATTGGGCCGTGATTCATAAATGAAAAACACCACTCCCAGCGGGACACGGACTCGGGAAACCTCCAAACCGTTCGGACGCACGGTCGATTCGATTATCTCACCGATCGGATCGGGCAACATCGCAATCTCTTCCAGCCCCCGTGCAATTCCGTCAATTCGCGCCTCGGAAAGACGAAGACGATCGATCTGAGCGTCTGTTAATCCGTATTCGCCAGCCCGGGCCACATCCCGAGCGTTGGCCTTTAACAGCGTGGTGCATTCTGCCCGCAACTCCGCCGCCGATGTGGTTAGCCAGCGGTTCTTTTCAGCCGCGCGAATCGCCCCGAGTTGCATTGCAGCCTCATGGGCCCGGCTGGCTACACGGCCACAGTACTCAACAAGATCCTGAACGGATTCGTCTGTCATCACTAATCCTACTTCTTCACCTTCCAGAACCGACAATCCCGAGCACGAGGCGTTGGGGGCAAATTGCCAAGAGAGTATGTTGGAAATGGCCATTCGCGTCAATGGCGTTCGCTGCACTCCAGCCGACCCGAACGTCGAAAACCCGAGGAATCATAAGGAGTTACACTGAGTGGTCCGAGTTCGGGCAAATCGCTGTGAACAACTGGAGTGCTTGACGGACCGGTCCGATGTCGTGCAGTCGGAGTACCGATACTTGCTGGACCGCCAACGCGATGGCAACACCGATTGTGCCCGCCAGGCGATCCGCGCCATTGTCACCCAGTATGTGGCCGATGAAGGCTTTGCGCGAATGGCCGACCAGGATGGGGCAACCGAGCTGCACAAAACGCGCGCAGCCGCTCAGCAGTGTTACGTTGTGTTGATGGGTCTTGCCGAACCCGATTCCGGGATCGAGGCAAATTCGCTCGGCGTCGATACCAGCCTGCAGTAGGGCATCCCGTCTGCATTGCAGGTAACCGTAGACGTCCGCGACAACATCGTCATAGACGGGGTTGTCTTGCATCGTGGCGGGTGTTCCGTGCATGTGCATGACACACAGACCGGCACGCGATTGAACGGCCAACTTAACCATTTCTGGATCCGCTTCAAGCCCCGTGACGTCGTTGATGATCTGAGCACCTTCGTCCAACGCGGCTCGCGCGACCCGTGCACTCGATGAATCGATTGAGATGGGCACGGTTGTCAGGCGACTGAGTTCACGAATCACCGGCAGGACGCGACGCATCTGTTCATCCGCCGAAACGGCGTGTGAGTAAGGACGTGTGCTTTCGCCACCAATATCGATAATATCCGCACCCTGTCCGACCAACGTCATCGCTCGTTCGACGGCCCTGCCCGCGTCAAGAAACTGTCCGCCGTCCGAGAAGCTGTCCGGCGTCACGTTGACGATTCCCATCAGTTTGGGGAACGCGGACGGTTCAAGCTTCTGGTCGCGAAGTTGCCAGCAGGTTTGGCGCGCAGGCTGAGGCATGGACAGGTTACCAATTGCGGGCTTCCATCTCGGAGACAATTTGTTGGGCCAGCTGACGAATCGCCTCTTGCTCGGCCGATGTGACCGATTGGCCGGCTTCAGGGACGAAAAGCGTGTCCTTCTGGATCGAGTTCTGAAGGAGGATCTGGCCTCGATTGTCGATCCATGTTGTATAGACGGTTGGTCCGAATCGCAAACTGCGAGGTTGGTCGTCACTGTTCTCGGAAACAACACGCTTGTTGTCCCACATAATGCGGCCAGTCAAAATGCTGTCGGCAAGTGGGTCATGAACCACCTTGTAGGGCGTCCGCAGTTCAATCTCCTTGACCACCGCCTCCGTCAGCCATTCGCCCAGATTCGGGCGCAGACTGTTCGATTGAAACATGGGTACATGAACGGTTCTGATTCCAGTCGGATAGAGTGCCCGATTGCCAATCTGGTATCCGGCGCATCCGGTCAGATCAACCAACACCAAGATGGCCATGGCGAGACAAGGCCGACAACGCATGATCGTATTCGATCGAATGCGTTGGGCTGGTTTGGGCATTGGCATGTCGGGGTGAAAGGCCATTTCGAGCGAACCTGGTTCTGAACGGGCGATATCAATTTGAAAGCTTTAGCGTGCTTATAGAGCAGAAGTTAAACATTTTGAGTCAAGTATAGCGACCAACGGGAGCGGGTTATTGTGATCCGAGCGGTAGCTCGCAGTGGTCCGAGGCCCAGCCTCGTCAGAGTCTTATCGGTCGGTCAACTTTGTCAACAGCTTAACGATGTTTGAGGTCAGTAATCGAGCAAGCCCCAGTCGTGTTTCCGCGTGAAAACCGGTTACCGTTGCTTGGTCTGTTGGGGTTGTTTGGCCATCAGCAACGCGTTATCGTCCGGCGCCGAGTTAGGAAACAGCTTGACCAGCCAGGGTGCCAGTTGGTCGGGGTTAGCCGGTTTGGTGGCAATACGCCCGACTTGTTCCTGAGCTCGATCTGCAAACGGCGTGTCGCGATAGTCTTTCAATAACACCTGATAGTAGAACCTGGCGGCACCAAATTCGTGCCGATGTGCATAGTACGAGGCCATCTCCCACTGTCGCTCCGCTTTGCGGTAACGCACTTCATGGTACGCGCGGCTCAATTCTTGCTCGTACTTGCGAGCTTCGTTTGGAAACTGGCGCCGTACCAACTTGATCAACTTTTCCGCTTGGTCTAACGCGTTTCCGGCATAGTCCGGTCCCTTGTAACTCTCCAGCTTTGCTTTGATTCCCAAGAAATGTGCCATGAACTGGTGCTCGCTACTTGGGAATGTCATGCGCAAATCCGAGTAATACTGGTCGGCTTTCAGAAAATCGCCTTGTTTGAAATACGCATTTGCCGCGGCAAGTGTTGCATCGTCCGCCAACTTTCCAGTCGGATCGTCGATGCGCATACGGTCGAATATGCGAACCGCGTGCCCGAACGTATCGGTTTTAGGGCGTGACGGATCTGTCAGATTCACGGCAAACGTCGATTGAGCATGTGCCTGTTCGAGTTCAAGCCAGTATTTTGCAATCAGAAACCGGCGCGCACCGACGGCATCCAAATAGCGTGTATTGGGATATTTCTTGAGGAGTATTTCTAGAAACTCGTTCGCCTTGACGTAACGGTCGGCGAAAAACTGTCCCTCCGCGGCGCGGAATAAGGCATCCTCTTCGAGTGCTGAATTGGGCCATCGTTCGGCTGCGGCCGTGTATTGCTTGCTCGCCTTTAGAAACTCTGTTGCCGCCTTGCCGCGATCCCTTGGAAGCAACTCAACCGCTTGACGATACGCTTGCTCACCTTTTTCGTAAAGCTGCTCTGCCGCCTTCTGGCTCGGACCTCTTCCCGCCAGGTTGTTTAATGTCTTGCGGATGTTTGACGGATAGAAGTCTTTGACACTCATGGAGGGTGGAGTCACTTTGGATGACGCCAAGGAGTCTGAATCCGGAACCGGT
This sequence comes from Planctomycetota bacterium, assembly GCA_024274855.1. GTDB lineage: Bacteria > Planctomycetota > Planctomycetia > Pirellulales > Pirellulaceae > JAJSAJ01. The sequence goes on from JAJSAJ010001047.1 coordinate 5,605, forward strand.
TCGTTGTACGATGCGGGCGCGACAGATGACGTGGCACGCGGCGAAGCCGGATCGGAGCCAGACAAGTGATTCCACGGGCGGTCGGCAAACAGGGTGCAACCGATCGAGGAAACGCTAACAACCGTCGCGCTTAATAGAATGAAAAGTGGTTGTCGCAATGGCATTCTGGACATCCTTAGTTGTTCAGTATTTGCTCTTCACAAATAATCGTAATCTTCGTCAGCAGGTGCGGCCCTGCCGCTTCGTCATGAATCCGTGGTTGCTGCAAATCGTAAAATGTCCAACCCCGTCCAACCCCGTCCAACCCCGTCAGCTTCCCAGCAAGGAACCCAGGAATTGATGTAGTCGCGGAGGACGTCCCAGTAAATGGCTCAAGAACCGGTTTACAACCCCTCGTAATTCGCCTTGTGTGGCTCGGTCCAGTGCAACCTGGTGCCATCCATCCGGATTCGAATCCGCAAACAGTTCTAGCGTGTTCAACGATCGTACCGTTACACTCACGACTTGACGTTGGCCGGGGCGGCAACGCGGGCACAACACGCCGCCTGCCTGCACGCCAAACGGCACCCGTGCGGTACTCTTATCGATTGGCTTTCCACAGGAAGCACATGCGCCCAAGGCCGGTAAATGCCCCAGCAATCGCAATGCGGCCATTTCAAAACGTAATACGAGCCGAAATACGGCTTGGTCCGTGTCCAATCGTCTCAATGTCTGTTCGGCTATCGCATACAAGTCTGGATGTGGGTCTCCGAAGTCAGTCAATTCACGCAGCAACTCAGCGACGTAATAACCGGCGTACAATCGGCTCAGATCGCGACTCGCCGCGCGGAACCGCCGTTCCAGCTTGGCTTCCGTCAATAAGTCGAGCGCATCGGATGATTTGTGGAGGAACACTATTCGACAGACGGCAAGCAGGTCAAGAGCAGACTCGAAGGAACTCTTCGGACGTCTTGCTCCTTTCGCTAAGGCACCTATCTTGCCAAAGTCCCGCGTAAAGAGCGTTACGATGCAGCTTGTTTCGCTGAAGTCGATCACGCGTAATACGATCGCCCATGTTTTTTCGGTTGCCATATTCAGTCCACGGATTCCAGGAGCGGGCATTGCCTGCATGTCAAGAGTTGAGAGTTGAGAAGGCATTCGAGTGAACTGTTTTGGGGCGCCCCCCCATTTGTGCATCCTGCACCCTGTCTGCAAGCCCGGCGCCACGCCATAATCGTGCGGGAGAGCACACGCGTTTGGAGCCCCTCACCGGGGCTCCTGCGACTGGGTGGCCGACTTGCGAAAAGGGCTACGATTCTGGCTCGAGCGATTCGGGTTGCGGTTGTTCGATCAGCTTAAGGCGGACACGCTCGACTCGCCGATGGCTCGCTTTCAGGACCGTGATCTGAATGCCGTTGTTTTGAAGGGTCTCGCCGGCCTGGGGGATTCTCTTCAGACGGGTTTCGACAAAGCCGGCAATCGTCGCGTAGTCTTCCGATTCGGGCAGTTGCAGACCGAACTGTTCATTCAGCTCATCCACATGAACGCGTCCATCCGCTTCCAGTGTGTTTGCGTCGATTCGGACAAGATCGACTTCCTGTTCCGTATCCGATTCATCAGCGATTTCGCCCACGATTTCTTCCAGAGCATCTTCGATGGTCACCACACCGGTTGTCGCTCCATACTCGTCGACGACGATCGCCATATGACTTCGTGTGCGCCGAAACTCTTTCAGCACATCGTCGACGCGTTTTGTTTGCGGCACGAACCATGGTTTGCGCAGCAGCTGGCGAAGCGAGGTCAACGGATGGTCCGATCCTTTGGATAGTTCCGCAAGCAGATCTTTGACGTAGAGTATCCCGACAATATGATCGAGGTTTCTTTCGTAAACGGGGATCCGTGTTCGTCCAGCCTGGACCAGGAATTCAAGCACTTTGGGCCAGCCCAATTCGATATCGACCGCGTCAACGTCACTGCGTGGCGTCATGATCTCGGCAACATCGACATCGCCCAGTTCGATGACGCCTTCGATCATCTCCCGGGCGTCGGGTTCCAGCAGGCCGTCACGCAAGCCTGCGGTGACGATAGTCCGAATCTCGTCTTCGAATGCCTCCTCTTCATCCTCTTCGGTTTCCTGCTGACCGGCCAGGCGGTGCATCACCACGTCGACCAGTTGCACGCCGAGTGTCAGGGGCCAGAGCACCCAGATCACGGTTTTCCAGAATGGCCAGGTATGATAAAGGAGCGGAGCCGACCATACCCGCACAACAGCCCAGGGTAGCCAGATGATTAACGCCAGCAGAAGGACGGTGCATGCGACCCCCACAGCCATGAAATGACGTGCGTTACCGATCCCGGCCGCGCCCTCTGGAAAGAACCAGAGTCCTGTCGACATCACCAACAGGACGGTTCCAACGATCTGCAACGACTCGGCAGCTACCGCTGCCTGCTCGTGACGATCCAGGATCTCATCAAACAGTTCGCGACGATTCCGCCGGCGGCAATAAAGTTCGAGATCGCGCCGAGAGAAGCCGTATAACACTTTCGAGCCACTCGCTGCCACGCCTGTAATCAGAGTGCCGACAAGCCCAAACGCCATCAATACATCCGAATTCACGTCGTCTCCCTCGAATCGTTCGATACTACCATGCAGCTTATCGACGATCGCAAGCTCGAAAATACGCCAGCGGTCTCGTTAAGTTGTGCCCAGCGACTCAAGATAGTGTTGTTCCTGAGCCCGCATTGCAGCGCGATCGGCTTCCGTGTGATCGTCAAAACCGACCAGATGCAACGTGCCGTGAATCAGATACAGGAGCAATTCTCGCTGTGGTGACCATCCGTAATTCCCTGCTTGCCTTTCTGCTGTCTCAGCGCTGACGATCACCTCGCCTTCTAAACGATGATCGTCGCAGTCCAACAGGAAACTAAGGACATCCGTTGCATAATCATGTTGGAGGTACTTCTGGTTGAGCTGGTGGATTGTTGGATCGTCGACAACGGCAATGCTAACTTCTCCCTCGGCCGGCCCATGATCACTCAGGACCGAGGCGACTGCCTGACGTAGTGGAAGATCAGTGATCCGGATCACGTTCTGGCGGTCCGCGATTTCAATACGAATCATGGCCATGCCGCTCCGTCGCGACGCGGAGCCCGAGCCATCCCACATGCTGTCGTCCGATCGTTCATGCTGTCTGCTGATTCGGGTATTTCACACGCGCATGGTAGACTGCGGTTAGTGATTTCACCAAACTTTCCTGGATTGTTGAAAGCTCGCGGAGTGTAATGCCGCAGTCATCGAACTGGCCATCGAGTAGGCGTTTCATGGCCATTTCTTGGATCAGGCTTTCAATGCGGGCCGGAGTGGGATCAACCAGCGTTCGACTGGCACCCTCGACCGCATCGGCCAGCATCAAGACGCCCGTTTCACGCGATTGCGGCTTTGGGCCCGGGTATCGATAGCTGGCCTCTTCGACTTCTCCATTCTCAGGGGTTGCTTCCTGCTGCTTTGTGGCTTGCCTATAGAAATATTCGACCAAGGTTGTACCGTGATGTTGTTCAATGAAGTCGATGATCGACTGTGGCAAACGGTGCTGACGTGCAAGGTCTGTTCCATCTTTAACATGCGCGATAATGACCAACGTGCTCATCGCGGGCATGAGCGACTCGTGCAAATTCGTCTCGTGATTCTGGTTTTCGATGAAATAGCCGGGTTTGAAGACTTTGCCAATGTCGTGGAAATAGGCTCCAACGCGGACCAACAGGCCGTTGGCACCGATTGATTCGGCTGCTGCCTCCGCCAGCGAGGCAACGTTGATCGAGTGATTGTAAGTTCCGGGGGCTCGTCGAGCCAACTCCTGCAACAACGGATGTGCCGCATCACCTAATTCCAGAAGGCTAATGTCGGTCTGTACATCGAACAGCTGTTCAATAAATGGCAACAGACCGGTCATGATCAGACTGGC
>JAJSAJ010000110.1 GCA_024274855.1 Planctomycetota bacterium
CGAAAAACGTCCACCACACCTCTTTGAGGGTAAAGGGCCGCATCACGATGAAATCATTCCTTATGGCTGTCTTGCTGTTGGCGCATCCGGTTGCACTCCAGGCCGCCAACTCCTTCATCGTGAAGGACGGCCGAGGTCAGGCTGAGATTATCATCACGACGAAACCGCCGCGCACGACGCTTCTGGCAGCCGTGGAGCTTCAGACGTACATCGAAAAGATCTCGGGCGCGAAGCTGCCGATTGTCACCGAACCGAGTGACAGCGTCAGGGTAAAAATCTATGTTGGTCGCAGTTCGCACACGGACAGGTTGAAGGTCACTTCCTAGGGACTCAACAGCGGTGCTTATCGGATCACATCGGGTCACAGCTGGCTCGTACTGATTGGCGACGACACCGACTTCGTGCCCTTGGAGCCATGGCCACGAAACAATCGGGATGTTCATGGAAAAGTGAAGACCGAATGGGAAAGGATGACTGGAGAAAAATGGGGCCATCCTCTATCGCAATTGTGGAAACGCTATACCGGCCCAACATCCCGTTTTGGCACGCCGAAGGAGGAGGCGGTCAACAGAGAGGGCAATGTGAACGTCTGGAGTTTCGATGAACGTGGATCGTTCAATGCGGTTTGCGGCTTTTTGAGGCGGCTCGGCGTTCGTTGGTACCTTCCGGGCGAGCTGGGGGAAGTAGTGCCGTCACTAGACACAATCCCTCTGGAGACAATCGACGAAACGATCCGACCTGACTTCAACTTTCGCAACGTCCATGTTCGGATGGGACACCGCGACACGGCGATGTGGGCAATGCATCTGGGGTTTCGCGATTCCTATAATTTCCTACACATCGCCCATGGGTTGGCGCTTATGACGAATCATCGTGAAGAGATTTTGAAGGCGCACCCGAAATGGTTCGCACTTTACGGCGGCAAGCGTCAGAACCAACCAACTCAGAGGTATAACCATCTGTGTTATTCGAATGAGGAACTTGTTCAGGAAGCTGCTCGTTTCGCCCGCGCGCAATTCGACCACCTGAACTTCGATGTAGTTTCGATCATGCCTCCTGATGGCTACACGGCCATGTGTCAATGCAAACGCTGCGAGGGCAAGGACACTCCCGAGCGTGGTTATCGCGGGGGATTGTCCGACTACATCTGGGGTTTTGTGAACCGCGTGGCGAAAGAGGTGAAGAAGACGCATCCGGACAAAATGATCTCCAACTGCGCCTACGGCATCTACACGCTGCCACCACTGAAAATCGACAAACTGGAGCCGAATGTCCAGGTGATCATTGTCGGCGGCCGACGCCCGACGAGTAACCGGCCTGAACAACAAGAGTTGCTTCGACAACTACGTGAGGACTGGGTAAAAAAGACGGACAACCCGATCATCATCTTCGAAAACTACCCGTTCACGGATCGAGGATGGTACTTGCCCTCTTTTGTGCCCCATGCCCTGGGCGAAAGTGTCAACGCTACGAAGGGCATCTCGCAAGGTGAAGATATCTGGCTCTCGGGAAACTTTGATCGAGTGGGCGTCGGCTACAATCACTTTCCCGTCTATTTCACGCAACGAATGTACTGGGGAGGAAGGAAGAAGGATGTCGATGCCCTGTTCGATGAATACTGTCACCTGTTCTATGGTTCCGCCGGAGAGCAAATGAAAGTGTTCTTTGAGTACTGCGAGGATAACTGGCAGGATATGGAGCAGGACAAGACGAAGGCGGACGGCGCGCTCGAGCGTTTTGCCGCCGCGAAAACAGCTGTCGCCGCCGGTTCTGTTTTTGGTCGGCGCATCGCACTGGTCGACGAATACCTGGAGGGACTCAGGAATAAGAGTCGGCAGATGGGTCAAAAACGCGGCCTCGTGCCGCAGATGCGTCTTCTCAATGAAGCCGCTGCCGGAGACATCGTCATTGATGGGCAATTGGATGAAGCGATCTGGGCAAAGTCCCCGTATGTCGGTCGCTTGCGGGAATTGCAGACAGGCCGCCTGCCGACCTTCGGCACTACCTTCAAGGCCGTATGGGGCAGCAACGGCAGCATCTATTTTGGCATTCGTTGCGAAGAACACCTCGGCCAGAAACCAAATGTCGGTACTGTGAAGAATGACGACTCGTCCTTGTGGTACGGTGATGTGATCGAGATCCTGCTCGAGACCGAATCGCATTCGTATTACCAGATCGCGGTCAATCCGTCCGGAGCGATCGCTGATCTCGATCGAGCGGCGGCGAAGGGGCAGTGGTTTGACTGGGATTCGAAAGCGGTCGTCGCAACGCGAGTAGCGGACGACCACTGGACCCTCGAGATTCGGATTCCGGTCGTCCAGGACAAAAACGATCCGCTGCATCAGATCATCGGTCGCAAGCCGTCTCGCAGTCTTCCGTGGCACTTCAACATCTGCCGTCAACGCATCCGCGACAACGGCCAGGAGTTATCCGCTTTCTCGCCGACCGGTACATCCGGCTTTCACGAGCCGATGAAGTTCGCGCATTTATTCAGAGGCTTGTCGCGCAAGTTCTCCTTCGCGACGTTGACGGGAGACTATCTTGAAGACAGTAAGGCGGCAATCGATCTGATGAAGAAACGCAGGCTCGAGGATGCATTGGCGGCGTTCGTCGCGATTGCCGAAAGAGATGTGACTGACTTTCAGAAGTCTAGTTCTTTCGAACAGGCTGCCACCTGTGCCCGTTTGCTGAAGGACTATCAGCGAGCGGCGGAACTGGCTGATCAGATTCCGCTGGAGACCATTGCAAAAACCGTTCGGATGGAGAATCTGTTGGCGAAGCGCAAGTCACGAGATCTGGTCGAGCAGTTTGGCCAGGAGGACCTCAGCCGATGGCCGTTCTGGCAGATTGGCCATGCCTCCTTTGTCCGCGGACGTGCGCATGCCCTTGCCGGTGACGGCATTAAGGCTGAAGCGGATTTCAAGAGGGCGCTTGAGTTCAGCGCCGACAAACGAACACGGCTTAGGATCTTGCATCTGATCGGCAATAACCGGGAGAAGAATCTGAAAAATGGCGACTTGGCTCTGGAAGCATATCGGCAAATGATAGCCGAGGCTGGGAACAACAACGGTAGTGCTGAGTATTTCCGATGCGTTCAGGACGCCGCGCGGATACTGAGAGGCCAAAAACACCTCGACGACGCATTGGCCACGTTGCGTCGCGTGAATGTCGACAAACTGCATGGATACTGGCGAGGTTCGATATTGTGCGATCTCGGTGAAACACTGGCGGCCACAGGCCGCAAAGCCGACGCCCTGGCCGCCTACCGCGCGGTGCTCGCCGACGACTCGGTCACAGAAAGAGATCGAAAAAAAGCCGACTCGGCGATTCAATCTCTCGGAGGTAACTGAAGAAACACTCTGGCAACTGCTCGTCGCGAGCTCCGCGGAAGAAATATTCGGCCTGAAGGAAGATCCAATGAAATCTGTCTATCTGACTTTTGCGATCGCCATCTGCTTGTTTGCGCAATCTGCGTGCGACTGCCCCGGTGCTGAGACGCCTACCGATGCCGGCCAGAAGACCGGGCCGAAGTTGGAAGAAATCATTCTCGTCTTCAAGACCCATTTTGACATCGGCTACACGGACCTGGCGTCCAAAGTCGTCGAGCGTTACCGTACTTCGATGATCGACAATGCATTGGATGTCGTGGATGACAGTCGGGGCTTGCCTGCGGATCAGCAGTTCGTCTGGACCATTCCGGGCTGGCCCATGGCGAAGATATTGGAAGACTGGAAAGGCCAGACGTCGGAACGAAAACGGCGAGGGATGGAGGCATTTCGTCAAGGGCGTTTCGTCGTTCACGGCTTGCCTTTCACAACCCACACCGAGACGCTTTAAGAAGAGGATTTGGTCCGAGGCCTATCCTACTCAGCGGCCCTCTCGCGGCAAGCCGGTCTCGAACTGCCGCGTGATGCCAAAATGACCGACGTACCCTGCCATAGTTGGATCGTTCCGACATTGCTGGCCCATGCGGGAATCCAGTTCCTCCATATCGGCACGAACAGCGGATCAAGCGATCCCAAGGTTCCGCTCCTGTACTTTCGCGAGGGACCGGACGGATCACACGTACTCACGATGCACGTGAACGGTTACGGAACCGGCTACCTGCCCCCAAACAATTGGCCCTACAAGACCTGGCTGGGATTAATCCACACCGGTGATAACCATGGCCCACCGCGTCCCGAGGAGGTTCGCAAGCTGCTTGAGAAGATCGGCCAGAAACTGCCGAATGTGAAAGTTCGGATCGGCCGGCTGTCGGACTTCAGCGATGCGATTCTTGCGAAAGAAGATCTTGAGACGATCCCGATCGTGCGCGGCGACACACCCGATACTTGGATTTACGGGCCGATGTGCGACCCGCAGGGACGGATTGCCGCGCGCCGCGCGCACGTGAACCTGCCGACGGCTGAATCGTTGACGACAATGCTAGAGGCGTGGGGAACCGGAGCATCCGAGGGCAGCGAGTCCCCGAATCCCTGGCAATTGATCGCCAACGGCTACGAGCAGAGCCTGCTTTACGGCGAGCATACTTGGGGCGCTTCGCTGGGATGGATTGGGTATGCGATGTCTTATGCACCCGACTGGCACGAACACTTGGACAAGCGGCACGCGAAAATGGTCGCCTCCTGGGACGAGCACAGTGCGTATGCCAACCGGGCCAAGGCGATCAGCAGCTCACTCCTGGACAACCAACTCGTGCGTTTGTCTCAGGCGATTGACAGCAATCGCCGGCGAGCGGCGGTCTACAATCCGCTTCCGTGGACACGCAACGGCTTGGCTCTGGTCGACGGGACACTCCACTTCGTTCGCGACATCCCGCCGATGGGATACCGCACCCTTTATTGTTCTGAGTTGGAACAGCGATCCAAAGAGGTCCATTCTACGTCGGAGGAAATGCGGGCCGGCCAACATATCCTTGAGAATGACTTTTTTCGGCTTACTTACGATGTCGACCTGGGGCGTCTTACATCCCTGCTGGACAAGCGATCCGACCGTGAGCTTGTTCGACCACACTCGGAAGGTTTTGGAAACTTGTTGTACGAACGTTTCAGCGCCGACCAGTGTGACCAGTTCATGCGAGACTACGCCGTGATTTTCCCAACATGGGTCACGACGCAGTTCACAAAGCCGAACCTGCCTCGTGACATACCCTATCGCGCCGTGCGGCCCGGTTCGATTGGCAGTTGTATTGAATCACGAAATGCCGATTACCGATCTGTCCGCTTTATCTACCGTGACGATCCGACTTTGCCTTGCAAACAGCTAGGATACGAAGTTCGCCTCTACGATAAGATCCCCGCCATCGATATCACTCTGTCCCTCGAGGGCAAACGTCCGGATACGTGGCCCGAGGCGGGTTGGATGGCATTGCCGCTTAATATTGATCAGCCGAGCTTTCGGCTCAGCCGACTCGGTGGAATCGTCGATCCGAAAGAGGATATTATCCCTGGCAGTAACCGGCATTTGTTCTGGCTTGAACACGGTATGGCCATTTACGGCAGCGATGGATACGGCGTGGGGATCTGCCCTATCGACGCCCAGTTAGTCAGCCTGGGAAAGCCCGGTTGCTGGCAGTTTTCCTTGGACTACGTGCCCGAGAAGGCCAACGTGTTCGTCAATCTGTTCAACAACCAATGGAACACGAACTTTCGTCTCTGGAATGAGGGCTCGTGGCGGCAGACAGTACGTTTGTGGACGTTCCAGAAGTACGATCCTCAAGAATCACTAATCCGCCCGGCATTGGAAACACGGTTCCCCATGGTTGCCAGGACGGCTTCCGAATTCAAGAATCGTGGGCGTCAGCCACTGGAAGCGACTGGTCTAGAGCTTTCACGGCGCGATGTCTTGATCACGTCTTTCGGCATCGATCCGGTCACGAAAAAGCTGATGCTTCGGCTCTGGGAGCAGGCCGGCAACGACGGTCCGTGTGTGATCACACTGCCAAAAGGCCTGGACGTTTCGGCGGCTCAGCCCTGCGACTTGCGAAATCGTCCCCTCGGTGATCCGATCCCGATCCATGACGGTCGCTTGCGGGTCGAGATCGGGCACAACGCCCCGGTGAATTTAGAATTGGTTCGACCTCAGTGAGATTGCCGAGATCTTGCGGAGCTACGACGCAGAAACAAACATCCTGGAGTATTTGATTCGACATAACACTTTAGCCGAATGGCAAGTTGCCGGCTGAACGGGAGTAAAGAGTAGAACACGAATCACCACTTATCTTCACTTATCCAGATCGAAGACTCAAGTGAACGATCTGTGCGCATCCCTTCTGGTTCGACTCTGAATACAAAGAGATTGCGGCCTTTGAAGCCTGCATGCCCATAAGCAAGGGAAGCGATGCCGAAGGAATCTCAGTTCGCGAGCTGAGTGGAGGGCAAGCGATTACGTTGTTGCACCAGGGTCCATACGAAGAACTGGGACGGTCATACGAGAAAATCACGGACTATGTAAAGGAACATGGATATGAAATCCAGTGTCCGACCCGTGAGGTCTATATCAAAGGTCCCGGCATGATATTCAAGGGGAATCCCAAGAACTACCTGACCGAAATCCAAATGCTGATCCAGGAGTAAGAAGAACAACAGAATGCCATCACTGGCGGCCACCACCGGTTACTTCTGACCGGACATTCCAGACTCTGGTGGTTGCCGGCCGAAATGCCGAAGGAAACAGCGGGGCCCGTGTCTCAAAGACTGAGGCTACGATCTCCTCCCACCCTCGGAGCCGCTGTGCCATCCATGGGTCCCTTCCTGCTCAATCAAGCAGCTGACTCCAACGTTGGCGGTGAAATTCCGTGCGCGCTGCCTGCAGATACGTGGCACAGGCCAGCAAAGCCATGGCGAAGTCCGCGCGTTGGCCGCGTTTCGCGCCCCCTGTATCAGAATCATGAGCCGTTTCGGCGGCGGCCGAGGCAAGCGTATCGATCAGCGCTACAGCCGTAGGATAACCGTACCGCCGTAGCGCCGTAACTGCTCGACGATGCGCAACCGTTTCGATACCCGCCACGGCACGGTGTCCACCAAGCACAGCTGCGCGGAGACAACAGTCCAAGTTCTCCAGTCCGTCATCGGTCAGTGAAGACGCCTGTTGTTGGTCCAACACAGTCTCCACACCCCAGCGTGATGTTCGATCGATGTGATGGCGTTGCAACCGATCGATACCCAAATTGCATCGGCCCTGCCATTGATTGGGCAGTTGCAAACGCGGTGCCGGCGTTTCACCGTCTTCTCGGAGAGATTCCGACCCCGGCGGCCCGATCGCCAACAGCTCGACCTCACCGGCCGTTTCCATACGCAATCGACCAACACAACGCAAACGCAAACCAGGGCACCGCGTCAGCAACGTCAGGTTGTCACGAAACGCGAGCCCCGGATCATCGATCGCGATTCGCAAACGCCACGGTCGTTCGAGCCTATCGACTTTGGCCAAAAGAGCCGGACCGAACGCACCGAGCACTTCCGCCTCAAACGCAATCAAATCCCAGCCGCCGCGTCGCCCATCAGCTGGATCATTGGCCGCACGAAACACCTGCTCCAGCTGCTGGCAGGGCGGTTGAACGAACCTACGTAGCGCGACACCATCGTCGAAGTCCGCATCGCCTTGAACGGCCCACCGAGTCTTCTTTCCTTTGCTTAAGCGTCCGTCGGCCGCTGCGCTGAGATTCTGAACGATCAGACTCTTGCGGCACAAGTCACTTCCTTGCAACGTGGTCGCTCCAAGCTCGATTCCCACATGATAGGCCTGCACCACCAGATCGGCGTCTCCAGTCCGCACTTCCGTAATCTGGTGCATACTGCCATCCGGGGCCAGCAGATGGATGCAAACCCCCGCGTATCCGCTACGTGTCAGGATCGGCTCGGCGAACCACCCGTGCAAACGAGAGATGGCCAGCGCCCCGTACTCACGACGATTGGTTCCGACAATCGACGAAGGCACGGCCTCGCAGCCGCTCAGCAGTTCAGTGGCAAGAAGCCCGGCAAACACATCTTGTTGCAGTGAATCGCTGTCGGCAATGTCACTCTGCGCCCGCAGACGCCGAGTCCCCTCGGCGATCCGCAGCACCGTATTTCCCAGCATCGGCAGACCGGCCACACGGCACTCGTGACCGGCTCGCAGCAACGCGGACTGGAGCAGTGTACCGGACGCCCTTGCACCAACCCGCAACACGCCACTCAGCGCATCGCGCACACGAAATGCCGTTTGCAGCATTTCCGGAGTAACCACAATTGATTCGCGAACCGCAGCCACGCTCTCCGCCGTGTTTGCGATCGATTCCGTCTGCGCATCATGCCCGTCGCTCGCATCCGCCACCGTATCCAAGGCAGTGACGCACGCTAGAATGTGATGGCACTTAGGTGCCAGCAGGCAGGTACAATGCAATTGCTCCATCGCCTGAATTGCGCCATCGACCATTTCGATACAAACGGTTTCGTCGCCCGCCGCCACCTCCCAGCGGTTGCCACGCTGAGTCCAACTCCACGACTGTGCAACATTTGGCTGTTTGTCCAGGCGGCGGCGCACGCGTCCCGGTGCCATCTCGATCATTGAGGCAAGTACGGTTGGCTCGATTGTGGGACGATTGGTTGTCACGATAGCAACAGGATACTCATTACGCTGTCAACACTTCGAAACCACTGAGACGATGGGGAACCGATTGACAGGATTCAAGGCATCCGCCGAGGCATCACTCCCAGGAGACGGGCAGTCCCACCAACTCAACACTCTCCACCCAAAGGCATCTTCTTGAGGTTGTCTACTCCTGGAAAAGCGGCCGAACGATCCGGGTCCCGCTCGGATACTCGGCGAATTACCGGCTACGACCTTCATAAGCTATCCTGGCTAGCGAATCTGCTCACCGACCCAGCGGGCCAGGTTCTCCGGGCTGACTGCGGCGACCGGCATTCCAACCGACGCCATTAGCTGCGCGTAACCCTGATGAAAACGCGCCGTACCCGAATCATCAAGCGATGCCAAACCGATGCACTTGACACCGGCATCAACCAGTGCTCGAACCTCTTCCACCATCTCACCGACCGAAACGCCTTCTTCAAAATCAGATACCAGCACAACGAGAGAACGCGACGGCGTCGTGATTCCCCCGCGCGCAGCGCGAAGCCCAAGACCAATGTGCGTGCCGCCACCAACCTGAACTTGCAAGAGCAACGCCAGCGGATCGGCAACTTTGCCGCTCAGGTCGATCACTTCCGTGCTGAAGGCAATGAACCGCACGGTAATCGCCGGCAACTCGGCAAGAACAGCCGCCACCAGAGCACTATAAACGACCGAAGCCGACATTGATCCGGAAACGTCGACGACGAAGGTCAAGTGCCAATCCATCTGGCGCCGTGCAG
>JAJSAJ010001048.1 GCA_024274855.1 Planctomycetota bacterium
GAACCCGATGGTTGGGGTGATCGAGGGTTTTCGATGGAGCTTGTTCGGAGCGGCCAGTCCGAACTGGGAGGCGATGGGCATCTCGGGGTGTGTGGTGTTGGTGATCTTGGTGAGCGGGCTATTCTATTTCCGGAAGACCGAGTCGGGTTTCGCGGACGTCATTTGACGGGGCGAATCGGGGGCAGCAATACTTGTTGCAGAAATATGAAGAGGGAGAAGGAGAGCAGACACGAGGTCAGCACTACAACGATCCAACCGCTTTTCTTACGCCATTTTCACGCGTCCCATCGCCGCAGAGTTTTCGCGCCGCTCTGGTCCGGCTCGGCAAGCCGGACCTACCCGGACCAACATCCCTCCCCTCTTTCTTCCTTTCTTAATTATTCTGCAACTAATCATTCTGCCCCCTCTTCCCCCGCTCAATAAAAACGATGCAACCAGCAATCACGATCGAGAACATCTCGAAGCGCTACCGCCTGGGGCTGACCCACGCGGGCTCGATCCGCGAACTGGTTAACGGTACGGTCGCTCGGCTGATCGGCCGCCACCGCCCGAAGCCAATCGCGCCAGAACTCGACCCGACTCGGGTAACCCAGGACGGCCAGTTCTGGGCTCTGCGCGATATCAACCTGCAGATCCAGCCGGGCGAAGTGGTCGGGATCATCGGCCGAAACGGGGCCGGCAAGAGCACGCTGCTGAAGATCCTGAGCCGAGTGACAACGCCAACCGAAGGCCGGATCGAGATGTTCGGCCGAGTGGCCAGTCTGTTGGAAGTCGGCACCGGGTTCCATCCCGAGCTGACGGGCCGCGAGAACGTCTATATGAACGGCACGATCCTGGGCATGACCCGACGCGAGATCGGTGCTCAGTTCGACGCGATTGTCGATTTCGCCGGCGTCGAGAAGTTCGTCGACACACCGGTCAAACGCTACTCGAGTGGCATGACTGTGCGATTGGGGTTCGCCGTCGCGGCACACCTCGAGCCGGAGATCCTGATCGTTGACGAGGTGCTTGCGGTCGGTGACGCTCAGTTCCAGAAACGGTGCATGGGCAAACTGAACGACGTCGCCAAGTCGGGCCGAACCGTTCTGTTCGTCAGCCATAACATGCCGGCCGTGCGGCAACTGACCACTCGCACGGCCGTGCTGGCCGACGGACAGCTGGCGTTCTGGGGCGCGACCGACGACGCACTGCAGTATTACCTCGAGGATTCGGCGAACCAACTCGCCGACTCCACCGATCTTCGCAGTGTGAAGCGAGTCAGTTGGTGTGGGGACCGGTCGGTCGAGTTCGTTGACGCTCGGTTCCACAAGGACCAGCAGTTTGTCGCAACCGAGCCGATTCGATTCCAAGTGTCGCTGGACGCACATCGGCCGGCGACCGGCATGTGGATCGGAGTGACAATCTACTCGCGAGATGGAAACGCGGTCGGCAGTGCGTTCAGTTCCGAGCTGTCGAATTTCAACTCGGGCACGTCCAGAACGATCGACGTCAACTTGACGAATCCGGGCCTGGCGCCAGGCCGATACTGGATGAGCCTCGGTCTGATGAACGCTCGGAGCCAAGTGACGGATGTCGTGACCGAGGTGCTACAGTTTGACGTATTGGACGACACGATGATCCCGGGCAAGTTCAGCAATTGGAACCACCAATGGGGCCGATTCCGGACGGGGATCGAAGTGCGAGAGCTGCCGAGCCAAACAAAATGATTAAAGAGTTTTCAAGACGGGTCCTGGAGCGACTGGGGTTGGACGTTCGGCTGATGCGGAACGTCCAGAACGCTCAGCGTCGATCGTGGCAGCAGAAGCAGGACGCGATGTGGCGCCCGATGCTGGCCCATCGTGACATTCGCACGGTGATCGATGTCGGCGCGAATGTGGGCCAGTTCGCCGAGCTGATCCAAAGGCAATGCCCCAAGGCACGGATCATCAGTTTCGAGCCGCTACCGAGCTGTCATGCCGAGTTGAAAACGGTTCTTGATCGCGCTGCCGGGTCCCGGATCGTCAAGGCGGCTGTTGGGGACGAGCCGGGTCGGGCGACCCTGAACGCCAGCCGCTTCTCACCTTGCTCGTCGCTGTTGCCGGGGACCGAGCATCTTGGCGAGGATTACTCGGACGCCGCGGTCACGGAGACGATCGATGTGCCGGTGGTTACGATCGACGATGCGTTGGCCGACGAGCAGTTGCAGGGCGACGTGTTGGTCAAGTTCGATGTGCAGGGGTTCGAACTGCGTGCGATGCAGGGCGCTCGGCGGTTGCTGGGGCGGACGGCGATTGTGGTGTGCGAAGTCTGTTTCTTTCGTCGGTTGTATGAAGGCCAGCCGTTGTTTGACGAGATTTACGAACAGCTGCGGGAGTTCGGGTTTCGGTACATGGGGAACGCGGAGCAGCATCGGCGGAAGGGCGACGGGCGCGTGGTGGAGGCGGACGCGGTGTTTGAACGGGATCTGGAC
>JAJSAJ010001049.1 GCA_024274855.1 Planctomycetota bacterium
CCGGCATGTCATGCCGACGGCCGCTCCCTCCCCGCCGCCCAAGGCGGCGGGGAGGGAGCGGAAAGGGGGTTTTCATCACATGCTTTTTAGCTCGAGAGACTTATTCACCCATGGGACAAGCCCATGGGGGTCCTTCGACCAGCGCGCGTTCTCCATTTGGCTAAAGTGTAACGTATATTCGATATCGTGGTTCGGGGCACTACGAGTATTCGACCAGTTGGCGTCATAAAAGGCCAATACCCCGCATGGCAACGCGATGAAGAAGTTCAGCAGGAGAAATCAAGCCGTATTTCATCCTGTTCGCGCCCCTGCGGGTCGTCGGCGAACAGTCGCCACGGGAAGGCGTGTCATCGGCGCCGCCCCATTGGCTTGTTACTGTCCGATTTCGTGAGTTTTGGCTGACTTCGTCCAACAAGGTGGCTACCAATTATCCGGCACCTGGACGATAATGCTGGGCGATTTGTTGTTCGATGTCCGCGAAGCAATCCGGGTCGTCTGTTAGCTTTTGCCACGGCGAGGGACCTCACACGTTCAACAGGGCTTGCCAGACGGTGAAACGATCATCAACCACTCAAACAGGTCGTGAATAATCAAGGAGCTACCCGGTGTACCGATGCATGATTCTTTCTATTTGGGTTTTTGCCGTCTGGGCCGTCAGCGCACTGTCGTGGGCCACGGCTCCCAATGCCGCACCGGCCTCGGACGCGTCCGAAGCGACAACGGGAATCCAGCAGGTTGCCAAGCCGCTTGACAAGGTACCCGACCGGCGAGCACGTCGGCAACCGACTGTCCCGGACAACTACAAGGAGATTCCCTTTGTTGAAAATGCGCCAACACCGACACTAACGCAGGCTGAACGGCAACGAGGCTACATGGTGTTCCAGCGGCCGATCATGGAACCGGTTTATACAAACACACGTCCCCGTGCGTTCGAACGCCTGGAACAACTGGTTGCTTTTGCAACACCGGGTGAATACGAGCCATTGACATTCAGTCTGTATCCCGTGCGTGATCTGAAGAATCTCCGAGTTCGCATTTCGGATCTTACAGGCCCCTCGGGCACCATCCCAAAATCGGAAGTATCCATTCGGCTGCTGACATACTGGAACATCGGGTTTCCACGATACACATCACGGTCAACCTACCGGCGCCTGCCGGAGTTGCTTGAGCGGGTGAGCGTTCACACGTCTGCCGCGCGCGAGTGTCAGCGGTGGTGGCTCCGCGTGCACATCCCCGATAACGCGAGCCCCGGCATCTATCGCGGCGCGGTAACGTTGTGGGACGACGGATTCGAGCAGGCGGTATCCGTACCCGTTGCAATACGTGTCCTTGGTTTCCACCTGGTTCGGGATCCGGCCAAACATTACTCGGTCTATTACTACGCGCACAACCGCGTTCAGTTCCAGGGGAGGGACGAGCCATTCATTCGCAAAGCCATGGCGAACGAGCGGCGGGCGATGGTCGCCTATGGCATTGACACGGTACCAACGCTGTCGATCGTCGCCGACAGCAAGGGTATGGAACTGACGCTCCGCAATCCAGAAGTGCTCGACAGCATGCTCGAATCCGGGCTGACCGGCCCTGTCCCCGTCACCGCCGGAAATGCCATTGAGCGAATATACTCGGCGACAACACCTGACGGTCGGCGCGAGTCGCATTGGCGCATCAGCAAGATGCCTTCGGATGCGTTCTATGAACGCGTGACGAAGTTATTTCGCGAGTTTGAGCAGAAGCGTCGTGCCTTGGGGTGGCCGGAAATGGTCTGCTGTCCCTTGGACGAAGTCGCCGCTTCGCATAAGGAGTTCGGAGGGCGAGTCTACAAGGCCGTGAAAGACGCGGGGATGCGCACTTATGCAACCAAGAACCCACGAGCGGCCGATGCGGCGGCCTACATGCCCTACATCGACGTATGGTGCTCGCAACCCTACTCCATGCCCTATGACAAGATTGTCGGCCAGAATCGCTACGAGTATTGGTCCTATCCGAACCACAATGCGGGCGAGATCAAGGATCGTCTTGTCATGTGCAAAGGAGGGCGCATGACGTACGGGTTCGGATTCTGGCGAAGCGGTTACACAATGCTGGTTCCCTGGCACTGGGCCTGGACACCCGCCCCGGACCAATTTGACTATCTGCGAGGCTCGCGCAGCGGTTATGGCCAACGGATCGACGATGACGGAGACGTCATTCCGGCCGTTTACTGGGAGTGTTTTCGCGAGGGCCGTGATGACTCGCGGTACCTGTACACGCTGCAACAGGCTATCTGGGACCGGAAACGTTCGACCGATCAGGCTTGCCGACAAACCGTACAACGTGCCAAGTCACTGTTGCAAACGACCTGGGATGCAATTGACGTGCAGGAGAAATATCTGAACAGCCACATGTGGCCGTCCTCTGAGTTCAATGCTCGACGCTGGCAGCTGGCGATGGCCATCGCCCAGCTGCGTGCCCATTCCGGTTCATCTCGCGGCCCGGCGCCGTCGGTTCTTGTGGCAAACTCCGTGTCCAAATCGGTGGAATCCGACAACGAAGGTTCTTTGATTGATACCGTCCGGAAGCAAGGCCTTGTCGAAGTAACAGATCTCGACCCCGACTTCCGTGCCTGGCATAACAGCACAAAAGAAGGACGCATCTCGATTACCACGGAGGCTGGACGTGACAGCAAAAAGGGGCTCCGATGGAATCTGAATATCGATCACACCGTGGATGGTGGTGAGGGGGGCAAGTACCCGATCGGCTGGCCACGTATGGCTCAGACTTTCGCTAAAGGCCAACTCGACCTCAGCCAATATGATTACCTGACTTTACTTGTTCGTGTCGATTCCAACCGGGATGAGGTCGCAGACGACTCAACCCCTCTCAGGATACTGATCGCTTCACACGACAAGCAGCGTCAATTCTTTGAAAGGACGTTCGACCTGGGCGACCGGCAACGTGTCTGGATTCCCATCCGGCTGTCCATCCGAGACATGATCCAATCAACGGGCCTCGGTGCGACACCTTGGAAGAACATCTCTCGCGTGCAGCTTTTCATCGCGGAACGTGACTTCCAAGATGGTACACGGTTGACCGTTGACATTGCCAGCATCCGCCTGCTCCGGTTCAAGTCACCGGTCGTGACGCGCATTCGGGCTCCCCGGCTCGTCATGCTTCCTCGACACCGGCTTCCGGTTGCGTTTGACATCATTGGAACCCAGTCGGTTCGGCCGGGTAGTCACCGGGTCGCAATTGGGCTGGTCGATTCGACTGGCCGGCGCACCGCGTACACGGAGCAGGATTTGGCGGATGGTCCGCGTGCCGTCATGGACCTATCGGCCGCTGCCCCGGGCGGCTATCAATTGACGATCGAGATTACACCGACAGCCGGTGGTAAGGGGAGTTCGGCCCACAGCAGAATTGAGTGCCTGGCCGGTCCGCTATCGGCAGCTCCCTAACGCGGGCTTCGCCCACAAGACCGGAGGCTGTAGGCAGTGGACTGTCGGGAACCATTGTATCGATACTTCCGCCTTACCCCTCAGTGCTCTCCGTGTCTCTATGGTTAATCCATTCTTGTAACCGTTCACGGCGAGAGTGCGTGGAGCGCCAGTTATCATTTATCA
>JAJSAJ010001050.1 GCA_024274855.1 Planctomycetota bacterium
AATCAAGGCGGTAGCGGTTTGGGCCCCATAGACCAATGTCACCCGCCGAGCCCGCACGGTGTTCCGCGTCCCCCCAAACGTCTGAAGGCCCAGCGACTGTTTTGCTAATGTCAGCATCGGCGTCTGGCCAATGCCACCGGCTACCATGATCAGGTGGCCATCGGTCGTCGGCGGGAACCCATTGCCAAGCGGTCCCCAGATATCCAGCTCTTGCCCCTCGGTCATTTGTGCCAAACGCGTGGTGAACTTCCCTTTCACGTGGTACACGACATCCAAGGCATCGGGTTGATTCGAGGACGACTCGACAATGTCATAGACGGCCAACGGCCTCGCGATCAATGGATCTTGAACGTCCGCAAGGCGTACCATTAGAAACTGGCCGGGCACGGACCGAGCGGCGATATCCGGAGCAGAGAACCGTAACCGAAACACGTTTGGGGCGAGCCGCTCGTTGGTCACGATCGCAACACGGCGCTGGATCGCCTGATCAGCGTAGCATGTCTTGCCTGACAGGTGATTCATCGGTGCCCTTTCCGTTTTCGGTGTCCCTTTGTCCCTTTGGCGCCTCGGGTCCCCTTCGCTCCCTTGGCTCCTCGGGGCCCTTTCGCCCTTTTGGCTCCTCGGGTTCCCTTGCCTCCCTTGGTCCCTTTGGGCGAACTACTCTTGTTCGGTCTTGCTTTCGTCGGCCTTGATGAGTGTTTTCTTGGGACCCGTTTTGCAGGTTTGTCTGTCTTACTGGCCTCAGTCTCGCCATCATAATCCAGAACGATGCCACGACGCGGCTGGGTACTGAGTTTCTTGACGCCTGAACCAGAACTGGCCGTACGAGTCGTCTGCCTCGGATTCTTTTGCACACCTCGCTTGCCTTGCGGCACTCGTTTGGGCTTCCTGGGCGATTTCTTGACGCCCGCGCGCGGCTGACGCTCCGCGGACTCCGCAGCGTCGGCATGCTCGCGAGGCTTGCCACCGGCATGCAGCTGTTTGGCAAATCGGCGCAGCTGTCGGGCCTCGTCGGCAGACAGAGGCCGGCAGCTACCGACGGCAAGATGCCCCAAACGCAACGGACCCATGCCAATGCGTCGCAGCTGTAGGACCTTGTGGCCAATCCGAGCCAGAATGCGCCGAATCTCTCGGTTCCGCCCTTCGGTCAGCACGATTTCCAATTCGGTTGTGTGCGACTGGCGTTTCTTGATGTGGATCGAAGCAACTCGGGCAACACCATCCGCCAAATGGATGCCTTTTCGCAAACGTCGTAACAACTCGGCCGTTGGATGGCCGTCGACGCGGGCGCGATATGTTTTCGGGATTCCGTAACGCGGGTGCGTCAGCCGATTCGCCAGCTCGCCATCGTTGGTCACCAGAATCAGCCCCTCACTCGATCGATCAAGTCGTCCCACCGTGAACAGACGGGAGACATCCGGTACCAGATCGACGACGCGAGGACGCCCCTGGGGATCACGATTGGTTGAGACGACGCCAACCGGCTTGTTCACCAGGAAATAGGTCCGGCGGGAGTGGGCAATGACCGATCCGTCGACTCGAATCTCCTGCCGCATCGGATCGACACGTGTCCCGAGTCGGGTGATCGTCTTCTTGTCGACTTGCACGCGACCTTCCGAAATCAAGACCTCGCACTCGCGACGACTTGCCACACCGGCCGCGGCAAGCACTTTGTGTAGGCGTTCGCCACGTTCATCGGCAATTGGCGTCTGGGGACGCCGCGAGGCACCACGGGGTTGACGTTTCGGTTTCATGGAACAGGCCGCTTGTGATGTCGAGGTGTTAGTGCGGGGGAGGCAAGTCGTTGAAATCTGAACTTCTCGCCCGCCGGAAGTCAATGCCCGGCGTTTGAATTGGCGATCCAACGGACGCTACCATGATAGCTGTTGCCCCAGGAACAGCCCAGTTGGGCAATCCGGG
>JAJSAJ010001051.1 GCA_024274855.1 Planctomycetota bacterium
GCGCACCGTGCACGATTCCGGCCGCACGTCCAACGCCCGCTGCATGTCCGACCAGACCATGTCCATGACCATCGACACGCTCGGCCGACGTGTCCCGCCAAGATGCTCCATCGCCGACTTGCAGACCGCGCAATGCCGAGGTCGTTCGCCTTGTTCGGAAGGACCGGGAGGGCGAGGCTCCCGCCGAGCCGGTGAAGCGTGTCGACTCTGGTTGCCGTCACGGCTCAGCAGAAGCTTCGCCCTCCCGTGTGGTGGATCACGTTACGATCAAGGCCTCCCGGCAACCGAAGTCACTCCGTTGCGGTGGTCCGATCGGTTCACGAGAAACGGAACCGCGAGATCGTGTGGGCAGGCCAACTGCGGGGGCGTCGCCGGACGCCCCCGTTGGCTTCCGGCCAGAGCGGTCAAACGATGCGGCCGCCATGCCGAGATGAAAACTCCAAAACTTCCGAAACTCCCGCGATTTCCGTCTATTTCTCTTGGGAGTGGCTTGACAATCGAGTAGAATCACGCGCAGTTCTTTGACATGATAAACAAGCCTCGCGCGCCCACTCGCGAGATACCGGTGGCGGCACCGGATGCCTGTCCGTGTGCCAAAACCACGATATACGTAGCGCTGACGCGAATGCAGCCTGGAAACCGCACAAGATGGTACTATAGGCACCGATGCCTGAGCGCCCAGTTGGGACGGTTTTTGTCAAGGGATCCGATCGGGTATGAGGGGAGTGAACGTGATCTTTATCACTACTCACAATCATCGCCGCTGAGATACGTGGACCCAAATGGCGAGTTCGCAGTCGCTGTCCCAGCTCTTGCCCCAGTTGCGATCGGGGTCACAGTTGTGGCCGTGATCGGCTATGCATTTCGCACAAGGCATTGTCTGAGGAAGGCTGCGGAGTGTTATCGCGCCGGTGGTATTTGGTGGTCTAATTGTGTGCTCCGTCACCCAATGAATCGCCACCTACTCGGGTTGGAACGGTTTTTCTGCGGTCGGTTACACGAGCGGAGGGTGCAGACTGTTTGTAACGACGCTCTACGAAGATGCCTCCTCAACTGGAGAATCTGGGAGCCGTTTAGTCGAGAGTACTTCGGACCTTGTTTTCGCTGTCCTCGTACAGACGACGGTGGTGATGACGATGACGATGATGACGGAAACGGCTACGACGATGAAGATCCATCGTTTTACGAAGAACTCCTGATTAAAACAGGCACGAGGAGTATTTTGGTTCCACAATAGAGGTTCTGGCGACGTAATACGTAAGAGTGTCTTGTGGAGTGTTCAGTCACCAAGTGTCGGTGTTCCAATAGATACGGTGAACAAGGAGGATTGCTATTGCGATGGATGTCGATCCAAGGATTCGTAAACTGCTTTGCGACTCATGGTTTGACCGTCTCCTCAAGAAACTGTTCTACTGGACCGAGTATGGCAGATTGGCAAGGCAGTTCGATTCTGAGACGGACGAGCTCCGCAGGGCGTTCCAGAAAGTGTATCATTGCCTCAGTGAAGCAGAGGTGTTGTACCCTCGTCAAATTGACCGCAACCGTAGAAAGGAGATCGCAACATCATTGGAGCTTTCACCTTTGATGGTTGCTGGTGCGGTAACTCTGCTAGTGCATCATCGGGTCAATTTCCAACTGACTCTTGACGCCGCGATCACACTGGGCCGCCGAGCATTCTCGAAGCGTGTGGTTCGAGTGCTCAAGGCAAGTGCCGTTCTGGCTCAGAGCTTAGGCGACGAGTTTGTTGATTCTGCTCATTGGCTCATATCGCTTTACGAAGTCGGTTCCCCATTGATTCGCGATTGTTTTCTTAAGGTCGGCCTGAACCACAGCTTGATGCTTGCATCGCGGGTTGCCCTTGAAGGGAGATGCGCCGATTTGGGTGGCAATAGAACCGGCCTTTGCCTTGCTGAGGACGCCGTGCGTGTTCTTGCATATTTGATAGAGAATCGCGATTCGGAGAATCGCGATCTCCTGAATGAGAAGGCATTTGCCGTTGGTCTGATGCGAGCGGGTCGATCGAAGGCTGCAGCGATCGTTAAAGACAACAACATTGCCGTCCCTACATTCATTGCGAGCATGGAATGACCGTATGGTCAAAAAAGCTGAAACGAAGTGTTGGCGTAGGGACGGGCGGTCCCGAAACGTCACCGCTGTTCCGAAGGAGAAGAGTAGGAAAGCAGTTAGGCCGTGACGGTGCGGAAGGCCGTGGCGCAAGCGGCGAGGGAGTGACGGCAGAATCGCCAGTGACTCTATACTAAAGGGGAGAGGAAGAAGGGCTGACGCAAGCGGCCTACGCGCTGAAGCTGCTGCAGAGCGAAGGCCGCCTGTCGATCGCCACGGCCGAACGGAACAGCCAGACAGGCCGCCAGCAGACCGAACTGTATGA
The DNA here is from genome assembly GCA_024274855.1 of Planctomycetota bacterium. GTDB lineage: Bacteria > Planctomycetota > Planctomycetia > Pirellulales > Pirellulaceae > JAJSAJ01. The sequence continues at coordinate 2,390 of JAJSAJ010001051.1, forward strand.
AGTCGAGGGACCGGTCGCGATGCTCCTGACGACGACAGCC
>JAJSAJ010000111.1 GCA_024274855.1 Planctomycetota bacterium
AACGCCGTGCGGAGCATTTTCAAGCCCTTGGGAATGGCAGTCCGATAGTCTTCTTTGCCCTCAAACTCCAGTGAAACGTATCCTCGATAGTTGTGTCGGCGCAGTATCGAAGCGATCCGTGGATAATCGAGATCCAGCGTGTACCAGGTTCCGCCGCCATAATACGTCTTGGCTTGGACATAGACCGTATCCGGCGCCAGGGCCTCGAGATCATCGTAGGGATCTTCCAGAAAGTTACCGGTATCCATCAGGCCTTTCAACCATGGCGAGTCGATTGCCTTGATGATCCGTTGTAGTGCTTTGACCGAACGGCTCAGGCCCCAGTGGTTCTCGAGGGCCAGCACGACACCACACTGCTGAGCCTTCGGCAGGCAAGCCTCAAACGACTCGATCACCCATTGAAACGCTTCGTCATCGGTTCGGCCAGGCGGAGTCGGTTCGACGCCACGGCGTTTCATAAGTTCGTCAAAACTCGAAATCGTCCGCCACCGTCCCGTATTGACCCGGATCGTTGGGATGCCCATTGCGTAGGCCAATTCAATACAGTGGATCGTATGCCGAATGTTCTTTTGGCGAACTTCTTTGTCGGGAGACACAAAGCCCTGATGGGTTGACATGGCGCACAAATCGAGCCCGTTCACCAAAGCACGCCGTTTCAGTTGCTGAAGGCTCGCATTGTCCTCGCGATGCATTTGGATGTGCAGGATCTCCAACGCGTCGAATCCCCATTCGGCCGCTAAGTCGATGCACTGGTCGATCGGTAACTTCAGGCCGTCCTGAAAACGCCAAATCGAGTATGTGGACAAAGCAATCGGTTGACGCCGAGGCACTGGTTCCAATGTCAGGCTGGTCGGCTTGGCGGTTGCTTGACGGGCGAAGCCTTGCGCGCCACAGAGTCCGGCCGCCAGGCCGGACTTTGCGAGAAAACGGCGTCGATTGAGTGAACTCATGGTGTAACTCCTTCTGGTTTGGCCAGTGCGGATTCCCTCCAGTGTCTTGGCCATTGTCGGTTCGGTTTCCGCCAGACGGAGTATAGCACCGACGATGCCGCTTGGCCATCAACGGATGGGGCTTGGCGGCCTTCATGAAGTGGGTGCTGGCACGGGTGCACTTAGGATTCGCCAATCCATAACTGTCGCACTCTTCCGCGTACAGACCCCCATGGGCTCGTCCCATGGGTGAATCAGTCTCGCAGCTAAGGAGGATCGCCGCACGAACGCCCCCAGTAAACGCGACAACAATTGATCCGCCGGTCCTTACTGCCGGGCTTGGAAAAAAGCAAACGCGAGAAGTCGGGTAAAAATCGCCTCTCATGCACCTCAATTGTGATGTGAGGCACTAGTTTTCTTCCAACGCCCGCTCAAGGTACTCGACTTGAGCGCGCACGTTCTCCATGTTTGGATTTACAACGAGCGATTCGTGGAAGCAAGCGAGAGCTTCCATGGGGTCCGCCATCTCAAGATGGCAATGCCCCTTGCCGATCATGGCTGTGAAGTGGTATTGATTGAGCCCCACTGCCTGGCGGCAATCACGCAGCGACTCGCTATATCGACCTAACCGAAAATAGGCAATCGCCCGCTGGTTCCAAGCTTCGGCAAACGAGTCAGCATCGCGGATCAACCGGCTTGCCAACCGTGCTGCCTGGTCAAAATGGGATGCTTGGTTCAAACGGACAATCGCGTGAAGTTGTTGCTGATGCACGACCGTGCCATCACGACACCAAAGCCCAACGATTCCGTCTTCGGCCAAAAGGCGGACAGCGCGGTCGGAATCTTGCAACGCACGTGCCAAGATCGCATTACACCGGTAGTCGCCCAGATAGCTAATCGCCATTGCCGCGGCGCGGCGCGAACCTCGCAAACCGGCAACTAGCAGTCGTTCGAGTGACGCTATGGTATAATAGGACGAAACGTCCGCGATAAAGCGGGACGCGTTACCGCTGACAAGATAAGCACCGTACAATGTGTCAAGCAGGGGCGTTCGATTGGGGAGTATGCTCACACTGCCGACCTCCTAGTATGGCATGAGCGGACCGTAATAATAATAGACAGCAAAACGAATCGGCTAACGAAATGGTCAACGGGTGGCCATCCGCGCCTGGCAACGCTTGCGATGAACACTCAATCAGTCAGGGCCGCATTCCCGGGGAGTGCCACTTGATCAACATCTTTCGAGCTATCAGCGACCTGGGGGAGCGGGCCAGAACGATTCGAGCGACAGATCGCCGTGGCTCAATGTCCGACCTCCATAGATTCGAGTGTAATTGCCGCAAGGGCGGGCGGCAATTGCGGAGAGCTATCTTCCGAGTGATCTCGGGAAATATTTCAGTGGTCGATCGCGGAATGTGGCAACATGGTTGGAGCCGAAGGGCGCGGCCGTAACCGAAGGGCGTAGCCGACTTGGCGTTTTCGGCGTAGCCATTGAGAGTATGTATTTGTCGGAACGCAATATGGTTTAACACGGGACGGTCGGGCCGCCAACGAAATCCGAGCTGCCGCTCGGGACCCACGAGGAGGCGTCTGGTGACCACTTAGCTGTGTCAGCAACCTAGCGATCCGTGCGGTTGGCAAGACGGGGCCGTTTTTTTAAGGAAAGTCGGATATCAATGATACCAGTTGGCTGTGTTTTATTTTTAGGCAATGTTTTTCGGTCGGGCAAACTGGGCGGTGTGGCATTCGCGATTCCGCTTGCTTTTCCTTTGCTCTGCCTGGCTCAGCCGACTTCGCCCACATGGCACACCGACACCGCTTTTCAGCAGGCATTGCGGCAGCCGGCAAGTGTGACATGGGTTGATGCACCCCTTCGCCATCACCTGAACCGGCTGGCTCGTATTCAACGCGTGGCCGTTTTCCTGGATCGCCGAATTGATCCGAGTCAACAGATCACCTTTCGGACCGATCCGATCCCGTTGGGTCGATTATTGCAAGAGATCGCTCAGCATGTCAGGGCCGACATTGCCATCGTCGGTTCGGTGGTCTACATAGGTCCCAAATCGACTGCGGGAAAAATCGGAGTGGTTGGCGCGATGCGTCGCAACGATTCAAAATGCCTTCCCGCAGCCATCGCGCGCCGCCTGCGCGCGGCGCGAACCCTGCATTGGGACCAACTGACCGAACCCCATCAGCTGATCGCGCAACTGGGCGAAGCGAACCAGGTTGCCATCGACGGACTCGCACTGGTCCCGCACGACCTTTGGCCCGAAACGGATCTGCCTCCTCTCTGCTGGCCTGACCGGATGACTTTGGTGCTTGCCGGGTTCAATTTGACGTTTTTATTTGTCGATCGCGGACGTGGTATACGACTCGAGCCGTTCCCCGATCAAGTTCCCCGTGCGGTGAGCGGAACGGTCAGTATGCCTGAGCTGTTGTCCCGAACTTCGTCCAACCGATTCCACAACGGAGACGCCGAGACGCGTTACACGATGCAAGTTCGGCAACAACCGTTGGGGGCCGTCTTGAAGACGATCCAGCAGCGCGCGGGCCTGGAGTTCCAATTCGATTCGACGGCAACGAGCCATTTGCACGACCGGGTAACCTTGCAAGTTCGTGACGTGTCGCTTGACGAGTTGCTTCGAGAGACTCTTGGCCCGGTTGGACTGGTGCATCGCCAGAAGGGCCGCACGGTTATGGTGACAGCTACGCGCCCAAGTACTTTAGATGACCCGCAACGCGATCGCTAACCTGCCATG
>JAJSAJ010001052.1 GCA_024274855.1 Planctomycetota bacterium
CGTTCAATCGCGAAAAAGACGTCCAACGCGATTCAACGACGGACGTGGGCGTCCGTCGGACAACATGCGTGCATCCTGAGGCATTGTAGGGTGTGTCCAACGCGACCGACACATCTTATACTGACTTCGGGCCGGCCGCCTTTGGTTAGGGGCGTCGGCTACGGTACATACTTCAGTGTCGTTAGAAAGTTCAACATGAAACCATTGTCCCTTGCGATGTTCCTCGTTCTCTTTCCTGCGTATGTCAGGCCGCTCGCGGCACAGATACGAAACCCGGGGCAAGCCTTGGCGAAGCCCCAGTTCGATATTCAGCTGGACACGATCAGCTCGGGATATGATGGAAAGACCTGTTGGGTGCATCCGCGCGCGGGGGCCATTCCCGGCGAAACTCCTATCGTTGTGCTGACCATGCAGAAGCTGCTTCTGTCTGGATCGGACATCTTCTACGCATTGAACGAGATGCGCACCGATGACCTGGGCGCGACGTGGTCTGGTCCTATCGAACATGCAACGTTGGGACGAAAAGTGGAGGCAAACGGGCTGGTCTCTGTTATCTGTGACTTCACACCAATGTGGCATGCCAAGACGGGCAAGCTTCTGGGGACCGGCCATGTGGCACGTTACAAAGGCAACCGGCTGGCGGGGGACTATGCGCGTCAAACCGCGTACTCCGTCTACGATCCCAAGAAACACACATGGGCCGTGTGGCGCACGGTCGAAATGCCTGATGATGCCCGTTTCTACAGTTCCGGCGCCGGCTGTACTCAGCGAGTTGATTTGGCCAACGGCGACATCCTGCTGCCCATCTACTTTATGCCAAAAGGGGCGAAGTGCTCGACGTCAACCGTCATGCGCTGCCGTTTCGATGGCAAGACTCTTTCATATGTCGAGCACGGTTCTGAGATGACGACTGATGTTCCGCGTGGGTTTGGCGAGCCATCGCTGACCTGCTTTGGGAACCGATACTATCTGACCTTGCGAAATGACAAGGCAGGCTTCGTAGCCACCGGCAAGGACGGGCTTCATTTCGACAAGCCTCGCCTGTGGACCTTTGACGATGGCAAAGACCTTGGCAGCTACAATACTCAGCAACATTGGGTCACGCATCGTGATGGGCTGTTTCTCGTTTACACCCGACGGGGCGCGAAGAATGACCACGTGTTTCGCCATCGAGCCCCGCTGTTCATCGCTCAGGTCGACCCGGACAAGCTTTGTGTTCTCCGCGATACGGAACGCGTTCTGGTGCCCGAACGTGGCGCGCGGCTGGGAAATTTCGCGGTAACGAATGTCAGTGATCGCGAGACCTGGGTCACCGTTGCCGAGTGGATGCAGAGATGGGGGCCGGATTACGTGATTCCCGTGAATAACAAGTATGGTGCCGATAACAGCGTCTACGTCGCACGGATCAAATGGCGCCGTCCCAACTGAATCAACTTCCTTACGCGTAGAGTGTGACAAGATCGCCGTCAAGAGTCCTCCATCATCCGCAACGTTCACGGCGATCGCCGGCACACCAGGAATTGCTTCACCGATGCCGCACTCGACCATCGCGACATAACACGGAAATGATGACCGGCGCATGGGCGCGATGTAACCGGATTGTGGTGTGCCGGCGCTCGCAATACCGTGGTTGCCAGTTGCCAAGGTGGATGCCGCGAGCTTGTCACACCCTACACCTGGTCGGACATGCAGCTCGAAACCCGGGTTGGGCTACTCCGTTGCCTTGCTCGCGGCCAGGTATCGGCTGAGGGTGACGATGTTCTTTGCAAACGTCGAGCAGCGAATGACGGTCGTGGTCGTGGCGTTCTTATGGTACTTGAGCTTTCCTGGCTCGACCCACGCTCCTCGATCGTCCATTCGGTCTATTAGAGTGCGAGTTTGCTGAGCCAGTCGTGAAGTCATCCGGCCAATCGATAGTTCGGTGCGATCTTTGGGCGGCTTCCAGGTCGTGCGGGCCAACTGGTGATAGGTTTTTTCAATGCGATCCAATCCAGAACCAACAATGAACGCATAGTGGGTAGGCATGTCGTTCGATTCGTACGTCAACTCATATTGTCGAGTGAAGTAGAGCGGTCGGTTGGTCTTCAACTCGTAGAACCTGGCGAGTTGCCCGTCTGGAAGGCGTGAGCGTTTGAGGTACGTAAGGGCGCGCGGGATCGATTGTATATACTTCTTTTTGCCCGTGGCTCGATAGAGTGTCATCAGGACTCGCAGGACGCCTTGAGATTCCCCACCGGTGATCGCGGGTGGTTCGAATCGGCGTGCCCATGCCGGCTGCATTTCTGAATCATATTGCTGAGCCCATGCGGGTTGTGGATCTGGCATCTGCGCCAGCAGAATAAAGTCGCCCGCTTTTTCCGCGGCTGCCTGATAGCGTTTGCTGTCGTAGGTGCTTGCCGCCTGGAGCATCGTCGTGATCATGTCGGCGATCGTATTATCATTGAATGTGTAGTAGCTACTGTAGCGGGGTTTCGGATACTTGCGCGACCATACCTTCGGATAACTTGCCGACATGACCGGGAACCCGGCTGGATCCGGCGGTTCCGTATACCGTTGTGGCCATGCACCGTTGGGGTATTGTGCATCGAGCAGACTGGCCAGTCCGAACTGGGCCGCTTCGTGAATCTTCGAGTTCTGAAACTTCAGCTGGCGATCCATTCGCATCAGAAGGCGAAGTGCCGATTGGGTCGTATTGTCATCGAGTGTCGTGGTGTTACGTCGGCCTGATTCGTCCTGGTCGACGCGGTACGCATAGCGGCGCCGTCCCTTCGCGTCAAAATGAATCTGGTACGCCAAGCCGCCGGATCGCAATTGGCCGCGGACCAGGGCGTAAGCGGCTTGTTTGGCCGCGTCCAGCAAGGCGGGATCGCCGGTCAACTGATAGGCTTCCAGGTATGCTTGGCCTACCGAAGGAGTGCCGGGCGGTTGAACCCACACAGTATGCGCATCCGCGACACCTTCACCTTCGCGCAGACTCAGATCTGCGGAATACTGCCACAGATATCCGCCTTCGGTGGACACGTCGTTCAGGAAAAACCCAATCGCCTTGTGCAATGCGTTCTGAACGTCCGATGTTCTTGGCGCATCGTTGGCATTGACTTCCTGGAAACCGGCGATCACGATCAGAAGAAGTCCGAGGGTAAACAATCGTGAGCCGTTCATATCGAGCGTTCTTTCTGGGCTGGTGAACTGTGGGCGTGAGTAGCTGTGGAGGAGACGTCATCGCTCCGCCGTTCATTAGACAGGTCGAGTCGAAGGGAAACAATAGCCACGGTGTCTCAGCACTCGTCGGCAAAGGATTTGCAGGTACCGAGCGAATCGTGGCGATCTAAAGGCATTCGATCACCCGTTACAGCTTCTTCAGTATTTCCGCTGCCTTGTTTTCGTACAACTTCTGCCACGCAGGCGCTAGAAGACAGTCGCTGTCCTCCTGTGCCCCGCCCACGTTCTTAAGCTGCTCGGCCGTCGGCGCGTAATAGATGTACCCATTGGTATAGCCGGCAATAAAGGTCAGTTCATGGGGAGATCGTTTCTTGATATTGAGTCCGATTTGCACGGTCAATTCGCCGGGGAACGTGGTTAGCACGAAGTCGCCGATTCGAAGGCCCAGTAGTTCCACATCGATGGTCTTTTTCCCGGCGGCGGTCAGGTCCTTCTTGTGCATGCGTAGCAAAGCCAGGTTTGTGTTGATTCTGGTCAGTCGCTCCATTGTCTCGATGTTGTGGATATACTGCCGCATGTTCTTTCGGTTCTCAGCGTCCAGTTTGAGTAAATCGTCTCGACCGATTGCTTTTTCGTGCAAATATCCGTGGGAATAGTACGACGGAAACTCGTCGGAGAGATGGTACTTCACGAACAAATGAACGAACGTTTTCATATTGAGGCTTGTTCCTCGCAAGGACTCAAGCAACTTCATCCGCACGGCTTCCAGTTCGACGATGCGTTGGGCCGTATCGGCTGCCGGCAAGCTGATGCTGTCATGGACCATCTTGAGCCGATAGTCTTCTTTCGTTTGCACGTTTCTCAATGCACGCAACGTGCTGAGTCCCAACATATTGCCCAGTGGTTCCGCGTCGCGAGGATGATCGACATCCTTGTAGAAGACCGGGTTAATATCACCGGCACATCCTTGTAGGAACAACGCGATTGTGCCGTCGCTCAGGTTGTCCTCGATCACCTTGGATGCAAAGCCCGTGATATCCGCCGTATTTCCGCCGTTCGGTACGCCCAGAATAGGATGGCACGCAAAATTGTACACAACAGCCAACGTCCGCCCGTCTTTCCTGTCCAGGCGAAGAACGCCAATCTCAGGGTCGACCGGACCGATCGCGGCAACCTCTTCGTCGGGCGGTAGTGAATAGGCATGGCGAACGTCAATCTCCGTGTCGTCCTTCATCTTGAGTCGTCGGTTCTCCATGATTCGATCTTCATGGCCGACGCCGGCGCCAACGGTTACCGGCACCATGTTCCGCCTCGCCTCCCGTACGGCTCGCAAGGTCCGTTGCTCAACATCGGAACAAACAATACCGTGGCAGTGACTGGCATTGATCATCAAATTCGCGGGGTTGATGTCAAGTTCCTTCTTGGCTCTCGCTCGTACGTTCCCAAGGTAGTCGTTCTTGATGTGGCCAATCTCTCCGATAGCGACCGCATCGACCGTGATGATCGCGACGGTCGTCGTACCATCCCCGATCACAAGCGCTCGAACGAACAACGGATCGTTAACCGGTTTCGCCTTCCTATCGGTAACGTCAACTTTTGCGACACCGGCCAGCAGTTGATCGGCACGGGCGGGCTTCATTGCAAGAGCACCGATCGTGGTAAGAACCAATAAGCCAACGGCGATCGGTATTCGGGACGGTACGGTGCGCCGGTTGTGTAATCGATAGCGAAAGTACTTCATGATGGGTGTCTCCACGCGTGTTGGTTAGTCTTGTAGGGTGTCAAGATATTGGTTGCAAATAAAAAACCGTCGCACTCTTCCGCGTACAGACCCCCATGGGCTCGC
>JAJSAJ010000112.1 GCA_024274855.1 Planctomycetota bacterium
CCTTCTCCGAACCTGCCGGTGTTACAGCGTCCAGCCTTTGCGATACTCGCGGTGCAGCTGCTGCTGGGCTTGCTGCGAGTTGGTTACGCGAAACTGCCGGCCGTCCCAATCGAGCGACTGGCCCGTGCGATACGCAACCGTTCCCAGCAACACGGCCTCGGTCAACGGTCCCGAGTAGCTGAAGTCGCAGGTTGTTGTTCCGCCGTTTTTGATCGCATGAATCCATTCGGCATGGTGTCCCATCGAGTCGGGAATCGACCGTTTGGGCGGCTTGAATCCAGCGAACTTGTCAGCAGGCAATAACATATGACGATTGTAGTCCGACACAATCATCCCCTTACTACCGACAAACAGCTGGCCGCTGGACCAATTGATCGGCTTGCCGTTCGGGCCCTTTAACGTAGCCAGAAGCTTCGGTCGGCGGCCACTGTCGTACCAGGTCAGCTTGACCGGAGGCATGTCACTACGTTCCGGATATTCATAGTGAACGACCAGCCAGGCCGGAGTTGCCACGGCGTCGACCGCAGGCCCTTCGGCCGAAACCTTCGTTGGGTATTTCAACTTGAGGGCCCAGTGTGTCAGGTCCATGTAATGGCATCCGAAATCGCCAATGGCTCCATTGCCGTAGTCCCAGAAGTTGCGCCATCGCTTGGGATGAAGGCCTTCGCTGTAGGGTCGCTTCGGAGCAGGCCCCAACCAGAGATCCCAATCCAGGTTGTCCGGCGCGGGCGTTCCGGTGGTGAAATGGACACCGCCGTATCGGGCACTGCACCAGACATGGGCTTCTCGGACCGGACCTATGGCGCCACTCTGGACCAACTCGACAACCCGTCGATAATTTCGGCCGGCGTGGATCTGCGTGCCCAATTGGGTGGCGACTTTTTTTTCCTTAGCCAATTGGGTCAGTACGCGCGCTTCATGGACCGTATGTGTCAACGGTTTTTCGCAGTAGACAGGTTTGCCAAGTCGCAAAGCCATCGCCGCGGCCGGAGCGTGCGTATGGTCCGGAGTTCCCACGACAACCGCATCGATCTTCTCGGATTCGGACTCGAGCATCTTGCGGAAATCGCGGTAGGTGCGCGCGGCCGGGAATCGTTTCCCCGCACGTCCCAGGTAATTCGAATCGACATCAGCCAATGCAACAAGGTTCTCCTTGATTACTCCGTGGATGTCTGCCGACGCTCGGTTGGCCGTTCCAACAGCCGCAATGTTCAAACGCTCGTTGGGCGAGCGAGACTCAGCAACCGATTGGCTTGTAAAATAGCCGCCACACACGGTTACCGTGCTCAAGGCGGAGACGTTTTGCAGAAAGCGGCGGCGGGAAACGAGGGAACTTGGGTTACTCATGGCGGGGTCCTTGAGGAAAGAGGGAAGGCCGGAACGTTATTGGTTGCAAATAAACCCCAGCGTCGCAGAAACTCTCCTGGACGATCGGCTTGTAGCCCGTCGAGAATAGGGATTTTCCATCCAACGCGATCATATTCCAAACTGAACGCAAAGGTAACCGTTCACGGAATGTAGGCCGCCGACTCGCTTCTAAGGGGTCAGACCCATTTTCGGCGACAAAATGTGTTCGCGTAAATAAACGCTTTCTCCGCCGAAAATTGCGCCAGACCCCAGCGGCGTGAACGGCTACACGCAAAGTGACTTCTGGAAACATCGCGATCGATTCGATTTAAGCCGTCGAGAATGGAGCTCTCCGTATCCTGTGGCTTTTATCTATCGTTGACGCATGCATGGACGATCGTCAAGTAGGCACGGCGAAGAATCAAAGACTCTTCGGCCGGGTCTAGCGGCGGATCGGTGGGCGTGCTTTCGCTGATTACAAACCGGCACCAAGCGAGTTTCGCTGGCCATTTTTGCTATACTGACACCTCGCGACTCGTTCTTCAACAGAGGTAGATTGATAATGAAACGAATTCGACTTTTGCAAAATGGGGTTCTTCTTATTGTCTTGGTATTGGCCATGACTGCCTGGCAAATCGGCTCGGCAGCAACAGTTGTGCTGCCGGAAAACAGCAATACGATCGGTGTTCTGCGGGACGGCGAGTCCTTCCTGGAGTTCGGTTTTCTCGGATGGGGACCCAACTGGCAATACCTCGGGTTTCGAGGAAATGTCAGCCAAGTGGATAACCGGTCGCAATTGACTAGCTCGGCAACCGTTCGAGCTACCGGGGCGAAAGTGCGCTTCGATATTTCCGCTCAGAAGCTAGGAGGCAGTCAGTTTGGCATCGACGTCAATCTGAGCACGGACCGAGACACGGACCTTACGACGATCGTCGCGACCGTGGCACTTCCCAAGCGGGCGTTTTCGGAAGGCAAAGTGCTGGTCGTTGATCAAGCAGGAAAAAAGTCAACGGTCAAGCTTCCATTAGGTCGCCAAGGGCTTGGCAACAAAGTGAGTCAGTTCACATTGGTCGATTCAGACGGGCGAAAAACGGTCGTCTCACTCAATCCAGCATGTGATGTCCAGTCGGATGGGCAGGTCCGGATTGTTTTGGCCGGCGAACGAATCACCGCCGACAGACCTCGGCGTGTACAAATCACCGTTTCCCTACCCGAGGAGCTGATCTTTTACGCAAGCAGCAAAAGCGTTCCCGATTCGCCGGATCTTGAATCCTGGTACCCGTTTCATCCAGACGCCGACTATGACCGACCGGCGGTGATCGGTTTAGAGCGTTGGCTCGACGCGCCGGCCGGCAAACATGGCCGCATTGTGAGCGAAGGCGAGCGGTTAATGGTCGGCGGGAAGCCGATCCGGCTTTGGGGCCTGAACGTCTGCTATTCATCATGCGCTCCGGACAAACAACTGGCTGAGAAGCGAGCAAAGTTCTATGCGCGATACGGGATCAATTCGGTCCGCCTGCACAAGTATGCCGACGGGACCGGATGGGCCGGGATCCAATCGAAGGAGAGTTTTGTCGAGTTTGATCCCACAGCGCTCGATCGAATGGATTACTTCGTGGCACAACTTAAGAAGCGTGGGATCTACGTGCTCCTTTCCTCAACGTTCGGCGTGAAACTCGGCCCGAAAGACCGTCAGGTTGTGCCGTACATGGCCGAGTTCGGCAGCGGCCGCGGCCGCGGACGCGTCGAAACCGGGCACGGAAGTGTCTACCTGGCCCGTGAACTGCAGGATCTTCAGATTCGACAGGTGGCGAAACTGCTGGCCCACCGAAACCCCTATACGGGCATCGACTATGCGAAAGACCCGGCCGTCGCCGTGGTCGAACTGTTCAACGAGGATAGTGCTCTATTCTTTGGAACACTCGATCGCTTGCGAAAGATCCCGACGCTGCGCAAGAGAGCTTCGATAGTATTCTGCAAATGGTTGAAAACGAAATACGGCACGAAAGAAGGCCTGCTGAAGGCGTGGGGTGACAAGGCACTTAACTCGTTCGGAAACGAAGGGCTGGTCGGCGAGAGCTGGGAGGAACAGACAATCGTACCGGCTGGAAACCCGTGGTTCTTTGATCCCGAACAACTTGCCGGATCCCAGAAAGTCAAACGGCAACGATTGCTCGATACCATGCTGTTTCTTTACGAAATCCAAAACAATTTCTACGTGCGCTATGTCGCGGCGATTCGCGAGACGGGATATGAGGGCGAAATCCTGGGTTCGAATTGGCAAGCCGGTCGGGCACTGAGCCACTACTACAATCTGCATTCGGATTCGCTGGTCGGCCTGATCGACCGTCATAACTACTTTGGTGGCGGACGGGGCGGGAAGATCGACAACGCAAGCATGTTGCGAATCCCGGGCTCGGGGATGCTAAGTGCCGGGATGCAACAAGTCGCGGATCGGCCGTTTATGTTGTCCGAGTGGGTGCATGTCACGCCAAACGAATGGGGTGTGGAGGGGCCGGCCATCATCGGCGCTTATGGGATGGGGCTCCAAGGTTGGGATGCATCCTATCTGTTTCAGAATCGGGACAACGGCCAGTTTGCCGAACAGATTGGAAAGAGTCAATGGGAAGTGGTCACGCCGCAAATTCTCGGCGTCCTCCCCGCCGTGTCGCGGCACGTGCTACGAGGCGATGTGAAAGAATCCGACCTCCAGGTGACGCGGTACGTACACGTGCCGTCACTGCACGAGGGCAAGATCGGGTTTGAAGACCGTGTTACGCAACAACATGATGTCAAGACGTTCAACTGTGACAAGGTTCCGGTTCAAACGCTGGCCGTCGCGCGAACCGTCGTACGGTTTTCGGACACTTTCCGTGCAACACCGATGTTCGATATTCGGCCATTCCTAAAAGGCCATGTCTTGACATCCAGTACCGGCCAATTGCGGTGGCGCGAGGGGCAGTCGAAGCTGGACGGGTTTTTTACAATCGACACAGATGCCACGAAAGGCGTTGTCGGGTTTGCACGCGATCAGCAGTGCAGGTTGGGCAGCGTGACAATTATCCCGAAAAGCCGTTTTGGGGCAATCTACGTCACCGCACTTGAAAAGGATAAGACGATTGTTACCTCGAAGAATCTTCTTGTCGTGGCGATCGCTCGTGCACGAAACACGGGGATGAAGGTATTTGAAGACTGCCGACTCTTGGATCGCGGCCGACCGCCGATTGTCATGGAGCCGGTCAAGGCCGTGATCACCATCCGGAAACCCGAGGTTCCGACGGTCATCCTGCTCGACCACTCGGGGCGGCGAACTTCCAAGACGCTGCCCGGTCAGGCTGGTACGTTTACCATCGATGGCGCGAGGGACCGGACGCCCTACTATCTGATCACGTTCCGCTGATGCGGCCCAGAACCTGGCCGGCTTGGACGGGTTGGTCCTCGGCCACGAGTTTTTCGCTCAGCGTGCCGGTGACCGGGGCCGAAATATCGACGACTACGTCGCCAGCGACAATCTCCACAACGCGGTCGCCTGCAATGACCGCGGCACCGACCTGCGTCAGCCAGAGACTGAGCGTCGTGGTGATTCCGAGCATATCCAGTTCCGGCATGACAATATCGCGTCGGGATGTCGGTTCAGTCATTGACGACTCGCTGGGACGTGGGTTCGGCAAGAGAGCATCTGTTTTCACACGGGATCGACCATTTCGCCAGCTCGGTAGCTGCTTCGCACAAACGGCCCACTTGCCACCTGCTGAAACCCCATCTGCCGAGCCATGTTCCCCACCTGCTCGAACTCCACGGGCGTCAGGTAGCGAACGACGGGTAGGTACTTATCCTCGGCGGGCTGTAGATATTGGCCCAACGTCAGGAAATCGCACCCTGCATCGAGCAGATCGGCAAGCACATCGAGGAGTTCCTCTTGGGTTTCGCCCAGCCCCAGCATCAGTCCGCTCTTGACCCTGATATGCGGTGCATGAAGTTTGACGTGCCGCAGCAGTTGCAGTGTCCATCGGTAATTTGATTTTGGCCCTCGCACTCGCCGGTATAGCCGCGGAATCGTCTCGGTATTGTGGTTGAACACTTCGGGTGCCGCCGCGATCACGCGATCGACCGATGATGGGCTGCCGATAAAATCAGGCGTCAGCACTTCGATGGTCGCTTCCGTCGCCCGACGAACAGCCTGAATCGAGTCGGCAAAATGCCGAGCCCCGCCGTCCAGCAGATCGTCGCGAGTCACCGATGTGATGACGACATGTTGGAGGCCGAGTCGCCGAGCGGCCTCGGCAACCCGAGCGGGTTCCTTGGGATCGACCGGCTCGGGCTGTCCCGTTTGGACGGCACAGAAACCACACGAACGCGTGCAGACACGGCCGAGGATCATGAATGTCGCCGTCTTCTGTGCGTAACACTCCATGCGGTTCGGACATCGAGCGTGGTCGCAGACCGTCTGCAACGCAAGATCGTCCAGCAACTGCGCAGTATAGTGTTGGAAATTTCCTTTCGGCACTTTTCGCTTCAACCAGCGAGGCAAACGTCTTGTCGGTTGTCGACTCGTGATGATGGGTAGTTCAGCTGGCACGATGTCTTGTTGCGCTTGTGGACGTTCGAGATCGCTTGAGAAACGGGTGGCCGGTGAACAGATGATAGCGTTCGGTACCGAACGCCTCGGCCAGATTCGGGACCAACGAGGCACGAACTTTATGGATTGTAATCGCGCGTCGCCGTTCGGCGAATAGGCATCCCATCGTTGTCTTCCATCCAGCCGGCGTGGTCACAGGATCCACGACATCGATGAAGGGATAGCTAGTCATACGCGGGTTAACATTGATGAACGCACCGTGGCACGTGACATCGTTGCGCACGGCCGCTCCCATGGCGACCAGTTGCCCACTCCGTCCCCAGATGCCGAACGAGTCCTGCAGCACTTCACAGCGAATTCGGAGCTGTTGAAGTGTTTGTAGAAGCGCGTCGTGGAAAAGCCTTAGATAATGTCCGACCGTCCATTGATGCCATTGCAGCGGAATGATCGGATAGACGGCGATCTGGCCCGGGCTGTGCAAGAGAGTTCCGCCACCACGATTGGTCCAGCGAACGGCGATTTGTCGAGATTGCATTTGCTGGCGAGTCAACCGAATATGTGCTCGCGATCCGTTGCGTCCCACGGTGATGACCGAAGGATGCTCGCACAGCAAAACCGCGATCCGTCCATCGTGATATCCACCCGCTTCATAGACCAACCGTCGTTGCAAGCCGATTACGTCATCGTAGTTGAGCGTTCCCAAGAAGTAGAACTGCATCGCGAATCGGGACGTGTCGTCCCGAAGGTGCAGGTCAGAATGTGTTGGGAGATCGGACATTGGGTAAGAGCCATTTCTGAGCGAATTCCGCCAGATGTTGATTCGACGCGTGCAAATCGACAGGTCGTTTTCATGCGAATCACTCTAGCAGCAGGCGGTCCGGGACGGAAGGTCTTTTTCAGATCGGGGGGGCGAGTATGGCCTGGTAGGTCCCGCCTGCCGGGCGGGACGGAAGCTGGGTGGGATGCACCATGTGCCTGGTGCGTGTGCCGGGCGGTGTTTGGCCGTTCTTGGTCCGGCTCGGCAAGCCGGACCTACTGTGGGCAAGAACTTATAACCTGGTAGGTTCCGCCTGCCGGGCGGGACGGAAGCTGGGTGGGATGTACCATGGGACTGGCGCGTGTGCCGGGCGGTGTTTGGCCGTTCTTGGTCCGGCTCGGCAAGCCGGACCTACTGTGGACAAGAACTTATAATGGTCTTCAGCTCAGACAGTCCGGCTATCGGCGAGTCGGTTGGCCCGCACCTTGGGCGCGCTCGCCCGCGGGCGCGATTGGAGGCGCTGACGGTTGCTCCCATCGCTGCACGACTTTGGTCCAGCCTTTTGGCACGTCGGGGTCGTAGAATTCGCGGTGAAAAATGTTCAGCTGTTGTGCGAGCACGCTGAAGTTCACTTCGCGCGATTCGAACTGAAAACTGGTCTTGGGCGGAGGCAGAGGTGCGGAGGGCTGGCCGTTTGCCCCACGAGGCACAGACAGGCTGCGCCCGTAAAGGACCATCGCTTTCGGTAAGAAATCCGCCTCGTCGATGACCACTTGGACCATTTGGAAATTGGCCGCGTCTTCCTGCGTCTTGGGAACCGCCTCGAGCCAATACTCCTTCTTGACGTCCGGCGGCGTTACGACACGGACCCAGAACCGTCGCTTGATGTCGGCCACCTTGGAATTGAACAAGAAAGGCAGTGGGCCTTTGCCAATCGCCTTCCCCCGTAACTCGGGCGGCAGCTCCTGTTGGATCAGTTTCTTGCTATGGTGATCGAACTGATAGATCCAATGTCCGTCGCAAATCCAACGCTCGAACTGCGATTCAGGTTCTGGGACATATTGCGGCTTGCCGCCGCGCTCGCGAGGCGGCTGGTACTTCAGCATTTTCTCGACACGAAACAGCCCTTTGTCGGGTGCCGAGTACATGATTTGCCCTTCGCTGTACGCTTTGAACGTCGTCTTCGGGCCAAACTCGGGATCGTACGTCCACCGTTTGAAGTGACACCGGTATCGCTTGACCTGGCTGCTCTTGAATTCCCAGTACTTCAGGACCTGGTCGAGGTATTGTTGGTGTTTGGCCGGCAACGGAATCCATGCAGGGGCCATGGGAGCGACGGGTTGAGCGAACACTGTCGCCGTTTTTTCCGGTTGCGAACTGCGGGCAACCCGCTGTGGAGTTTGGGGGCCATAGTGCGACGGTTCCGCCTGGGTTGCGCCGGTCGGCTGCTGGGCCATCACCGAGCTGCAAACCAACAGCCATGTCAAACTGACCACGATTCTTCTTGACTGTCGGTATACCATATTTGTGCATCCTTGCTTTGATTCAATGCGGGGCTTGTCTAATCATTGCACTCCCCGGAAAGACACGGTGGGACAAGGCATCCCTGTTGTCTCACAGACGAACCGGATTCTAACAAGAACGGCCAAGTCGCCCTAGAGCGAAAATATTTGCCTATATTCTGCATGTCCTGCAATTTGCCGTCCTGTGGGTCCGTCCTGTTTGGCTGGGAAATCGTCGTCGCTTCCGCACCACAAGGCGTTGTGAAGAACTGAGATCGCGTCCCAAAATGGGGGGGGGGCGTGAAAGCGAGGAATCCTCTGGACACTCCGGCTCAGCGGGAGCTTCGTCCTGGCACGTCAACAATCGCCAGTCCATTTCGGGACTTGCGAAGTTAGCCCTGACTGGCGGAGCAAGTCCGTCGAGGAACCGTTTCGTTGTTGACGGACCGGCACAAAAAAAAGATCGGACTCGCGGTAAATCGCGGGTCCGACCAAGATGCTTGTCGCTGCACGGCTTCGCAGATGAGGGCTATTTCTTCTCTGGTCGTTTGGGACTCGAGTCCTTCGCGGACTCCGCTGCCTTTTTCTGGTCAGGCGTGGTGGCCGGTGCCTTGCTTTTCGGGCCGTTTTCTTTCACGTCACTGGTGCTGGAGGATCCTTTTTCGTTGGTAGAATCCTTCGGACTTACGTCAGTTTTTTTCGCTTTC
>JAJSAJ010001053.1 GCA_024274855.1 Planctomycetota bacterium
ACGACTAGACCCCATGATCGGAACATCGCGGCGTGATGCCCCGTGCCGCATGCGACATCAATTACCCTTTTTGCGTCAATGCGATCAAACAGCTTGCGATAAAAGGGGCCTTCGTTTGCCAGGCGTTTTGGCCAATCAACCATCGAATCATAAATCTCGGTGAGGTCGTCGAAAGGAATATCAGTCATGGTCACCACCACTACGATCTCTACGCCCGACAAACACGGACACTACGGATTCGCCAATCAATAACTGTCGCACTCTTCCGCGTACAGACCCCCATGGGCTTGCCCCATGGGTGAATCAGTCTCGCAGCTAAGGAGGATCGCCGCATGAACGCCCCCCTGTTCGGGACGCGCGCTCGGGTGCCCATTAGCTTGAGAGACTTTGGTTCCCACGGGACAAGCCCGCGGGGGACCCGGACCGATGCATCGTCCCCCAGTAAACGCAGCAACAGTTGATTCGCCGATCCTAACCTATTCTTACGGCATACGGCGTACCTGGGAAGTGCCTGGTATGAGTCTGTCTGGTGAAGTCGCATCATTTTGGCTATAAGTTCATGTGCAAGTGCACAGGGCGGCAGAGACGGTGCGCGTGATGGGGGATCCCGACGAGCAATTGCGTTTCGCCGAGGAGACGCTTGTACATGAGACGTCCGATCGTGTGATCTGGATACTGACTCGTGTCGAGGGTGGCGATGACCATCTGTGGCAGAGCGTGTCGCGAGACGCCGGCCGGACGTGGCATGCACGGAAAACAGGAGTTAAAGGACATCCACCGAGCGGCCTTGTCTGCCTGCGGGATGATCGGCTTGTTCTAAGCTACGGGTACCGGCACCCGCCTTACGGAATTCTCGCGGTCATTTCGAATGACGAGGGACTTACGTGGAATACGGACAATGTTATTGTGTTGCGCAACGACGGTGCCGGGTACGACTTGGGTTACCCTCGCAGCTTGCAGCTCGACGACGGCACGATCCTGACCGTCTACTACTTCACCGATGACCAACGTGTCACCCACATTGCCTGTACTCGCTGGCGAGTGCCGGAGTAGTGGTCACCTGGGCCACGAACAACCGGGAGAGGAACCATGAACCATCGAGAGCGAATCTTGAGCGTCTACCATGGGAAAACACCCGATGTGGTTCCGTTCATGCTCGATCTGTCGCACTGGTTCTACGAGCGGACCATGAAGCCTTGGGATTTGAGCGTCGCTTATGAAGTGCCCGAACAGGATCTGATCGAGTACCACAAGAGAGTAGGCGTTGGTTTCTACGTCGCCAACCTGGCGTCCTTCTACACGATTGAATTCGCGAAGGACGTTGAGGCCACCACACTCAAGCAAGAGCGGAATGGCGTACCTGAAATCACGTGGCGCATCGAGACGCCAATTGGCTAGATCGAGCGATCGCGGATCTGGGAACCCCAAACGTACGCCTGGGGCATCAGCAGATGGGGGATCGAGACGGAGCAGGACCTGCAGGTGTTTCGGTACGCCATGGCCACGCGCAGGTTCCAGCCGCGCTGGGACCGATACCAGGCGTGGGCCGATGAAGTGGGAGATGCTGGCGTTGTTTACGTGTCTCCGGGCTACAGCACAATGGGGTACCTGTTGAGCTACTGGATGGGAATCGAGCGGACGATGTTCGCGACCGTGGACTGGCCAACCGCAATGCGAGAAACGGTCGAGGCCGTAAACGCCAATATTTTGGATCTCGTGGACCTGCTCGCGACGTCACCAGCGGAGATCGTCATTATGGGCGACAACTTTTCTAGCGACGTTCAACCTCCCTCGTTTTTTGAAGCGTGGTCGCGGCCATTCTACGCGGAAGCCATCAGGCGGTTGCATTCGGCGGGGA
Source organism: Planctomycetota bacterium (assembly GCA_024274855.1). GTDB lineage: Bacteria > Planctomycetota > Planctomycetia > Pirellulales > Pirellulaceae > JAJSAJ01. The sequence goes on from JAJSAJ010001053.1 coordinate 1,859, forward strand.
AGTACGTAGCCGTCCATATTGACGGGCGATTGCGAGGGGCGATCCGCATGATTCGCGACGTCGGTGCCGACTGTGGCGATGCGATCACGCCGGCACCCATGGGCGATCTGACTCCGGCCGAATGCCGTGCCGAAGCGGGCGCGGATTTCATTCTGTCAGGAGGTGTCTCGCCAGACCTCTGGCTTCCCAACGTGCCTTTGGATGTGTTCACGGCAAAGGTTCTCGAGTGGCTCACACTGCGGCAGGCATGTCCACGTCTGATTGCCAACGCGGGTGACCAGGTGCCGCCCGGGGCGGACGAAGATCGAATCAAAATCATGCGAGATCTGGTTGAGAAGCATGGCAAATACTGACGTGTGCGCGTCACGCTTCACTGGACGTCGCGGCAGATCGCTCGTGAAATATCCGAATCCGTGTGCCGGCACTCTTTTGGAAACCTGTGTTTGGATGAAGATCACGGTTGACCAACAGGATTCCAACGAAGGGAGACTGTGGTGAAACCTCTGCTCCTTCTCATTGCGATCTCGTGCCTGCCGGCAACCACCGCCGCGGCAGACGAACACGCCAAGAAGACATTTCGAGCGGCACACCATCTTCAGTCGTTTTCACGTACCTGTTCCGTGCAAGCGACTGCGCTGAAACACCTGTTACACCCCCATTTTGTTCGAGCGCGGTTGCCGGGCTGGGGAAGATACCGGCGGCAAACTCTGAGAAACCGGAAGGTCTTGCGCCGGGACAGGGATGGTCTGACACGCCCGTGTCACCGAAAGTGCATTGGTGAGAAGACGACGTCCGACGCACCAGATTGGAGTTCCCCAATACTCAGGCTGTGGGATCAGGAGTAGAATCAGGGTGTCTGGGGAGTCGCTTTACAACAACACGCCAACGACCGCGATCACCACAAGAAGCTCAACCATGGTAAACGCGTCTCGAGCGACCAGGCCCTTCGGATAGTTCACGTCAAATCCAGGCATGGTTTTGGGAATCGGCACGTGAGCTGGGGAGAGGTCGCCGACCAACGAGACGTGTTGACCCCGCCCACTAGAATACCGGCCCGATTTGCAGCAAAAACTACAGGTCATGTTTTTGTTTATCGCTTCTGTCGTCTGATCGCCCAAGCACCAACAAACAACAAGAGAATACCGGCGACACCCCAATACCAATACCAAAACCGATTCGATGGTGTCTCAATACCCTCTGGCTCCGGCAAGCCAAATGCGCTGAGTCGAAATTCCTTTGCGGCGAACCGATCGTCAAAAGAGTAATCGTTCACTTTCGCAGTTTCCACGAAATCACCTGTGTGAAACTCCCGCCCTGTTACGATGAGCCGACTGTCCGGGCCATACTTGCACTTCGTCTGGCGTTCGGTTCCGCCAGCCACGCGCAAGTTGAATGAGTCAAGTCGCCACTGATGAGACGGGTCCAACCAGACAACACCTTCCATTGCGGAAAGCGGTAGTCCTAAGGAGGTTCGTTTGTCTTTGGGCACATCGAAACGAAACTCAACTTTCGTTAAGCCACGATCCTCGCTGGACGAAAGCACGACAAAGCCCGTGTTCTGTGTCAGTTCCAACAGTGGACAATCCATGAGCAGCACGCCACGAAAACAGGTCGTATACTCGAATATCTTCATGTGGCGATTAACATACGCGTAGACATCTTCCCCAGGTTTTCCAAACGCATCGAGTGTCCATTCGGCATCCGCCGAAGCTTGTTTCACGATAAACGCATAGTGCTCATTAAGCACCCAACACCGGATTTCATCCACGTCCCCATTCTTTGCATTCAGAGCCTTTTCCCCATCCGTCTTTGTTCTAGATGTTCTGCGATGCTCGTAGAATAGCATGTCGTCATCGTGCCTTTGCCAGCGATAGTCATAGCGCTCGTCTGCAGTTGGCCATTCTGACAAACAACTGCCCCGGACGAACGTCGCGTGATGACGAACTGCGGCTTGCCAACCGGTTTGCGCGTTGCCAAGCCAAGCAGGGGGGGGCCGGCTAACACAATAGCCGTAACCAGGATCGTCGAATTAATCATTCTTTCCTCCGCTAGGTTCGACCCAATTGGCTATGAAGAAGCGCCTCGTCTATGGTTTCTGCTGGTGCAGGCCGGTTATCAATCGGCGCAGCCACATGCAAACCGATGTCCCTCAAGCCGCGATTGCTCGGAGCCATTGTCCATTGAGTGCAACAAACCCTTTATCAGCTTCTCTTCATTCGCTGTTGCCAATCCAGTTCACCGTGCGAGGACGCTGCATATCTGCGCCTCGATTCATATCGTACATTACGTCGCCTGGTGCCGCAAATCGCAATTGAGGATACATGGCAAGCGAACTCTACCCAGACGGCCAAATAACGGATCTTGACACAGCGGATTGGCGACCTGGTTCTGGCAACTTCGACGACTGCTTGCTGACTTCGGGTCCTGAGTCAAGACAGGCCCCGCAAACTGGTTGCAAAGAACTTGTGACAAACTGGGTAAGTATCATCTCTGGTGGCTCGTCAATTGTGATTTGCGGCACTAGTGAAAACCACGCAATGTCGCACGCGCAACCAGAGGAAAACCGAGAATACGCATGAAAGGTGAAAACAAGAGCTCGTGCGAAACCCGCGGCTTTGAGCCGCACAAGGCTGGCTGTAAACGTAAGAAACGCAGTCCTAACGCACGAGTCTATTCCCGTGAAAATCAGGTCTTGCCACGTCAGGGTTGACACTCGCAGCTGTTCGACTGTCCTATTCGACGACAGCCACACGTGGCTGGGCATTGTGTGGCATTCTGTGGATCGCGGCAGAAATTATAACAATTACCAGACACTCTGGTTTCAGGTGAGCAGGAGTTTGGGGACCGCCTGCCCCTCTGGCCGGCGTGCTCCTGGATCGTTCGACAGCACGCATGTGGTTGTGAATTGCATTTCTGGTGACACGGGGGTGTCAGACCCTAGGGCAAATCGGTCGAAATGTTTGCGGTTCTTGCTTCCGGCCGCTGAAAACAAGAACGTCCCAGACGCGCAGTCACGTAGAATACGGGCAGCACTCGCGTTTCAGTATCGGCAGTGTATGCCGCACGAGTGCCGTGTCACTTCAGCCTCGGCCACCAATCCAAGGAGGACCGTTCGATGGTCGCATGCGCTCGTCGAAAACTTTTCGGGAACAACCGAACAGCCGTATACCATTACTGGACCCGTTGCGTGCGACGCGCATTTCTGTGCGGTCGCGACCCACTAACGGGCAAAGACTTCACGCATCGCCGCGATTGGATCATGACTCGCGAAGAACAGTTGGCCAGCCTGTTTGCAATTGAAATTGAATTCCGGGCATAAATGGCAAACCACCTCCACTTGGTGCTGCGCACTCTGCCCCGAGTGGCGAAGCGGTGGTCACCTCTGGAGGTGGCACGGCGCTGGTTGACCATCACCAAATTAGCCAAGTGCATGTCCGACGCAATGCCCACACCGGATCGGAAGCGAGTCGAGCAACTGGCGAAGAACAAGAAGGAGATTGCAAGACTGCGCAAACGGCTTAGCTGCGTCAGCTGGTTTATCGGCACGCTGTGCGAGAATATCGCACGGCGCGCGAATAAGGAAGATGACTGCCTGGGGCGGTTTTGGGAATCCAGGTACAAATGTCGGGAATGTGTCAGTGATGGCGGAATCTTGCTGTGTGGCATCTATGTCGATTTGAATCCCGAGAAGGCAGGTGAGGCCTCGAGTCCGGAGACAGCACGCCTCATCGCCGACTTGCCACCCCTCGGTTCATCACTTCGGACCCGTCTAATCTCCACGATGCCTGCGCATCAAGAACTGTCCAAAACCAGAGTGTCTGATTTCGACCCACTCGACCTTATTGGGAGACATGGCCGTACTGCGGGATTGCGTGCAGCACCTTGCTGAAAGTCTTTGCATTCAGGCTTGCGCCGCCAATCAGTGCGCCGTCTATGTCGCTTTGGTTCATGAACGAATAGACGTTCTCTGGATTTACGGACCCCCCATATTGGATTCGCACTCGCTCGGCACTCTCACGGCAGAGTTCATGCAACTGGCGGCGGATATGTGCATGCACGCGTTGCGCCTCTTCAGGAGATGGTGTGACGCCCGTGCCGATCGCCCACACCGGCTCATATGCCAGAGTTACCTTCTCAATCTGGTCGGAGGTGAGCCCGGCAAGACAGCCCCCGACCTGGCTGCTGACCACCGC
>JAJSAJ010001054.1 GCA_024274855.1 Planctomycetota bacterium
AGTTCAACGCATGTTTCGTTTTTGCATCCTGAGAGCGAATTCGAATCATGCGATGGCGCATTCGCGCCGTGGAACTGTGGCCTGTCGAGTTGGAACCTGTTACAGCATGGGAGCTTACAAGTAAACACCTTATGGTCGGTGCGGTCCGGCACGACGTTTGCTCTTGAATGGTTCGTCATTTAACCCGGAATCCGCCTATTACAACCGAGCTGATTATGGGCCGCCAACGTGCGAATCCGGTCGTCACTGAAATCAACTGCGTCGAGCAGTTAGAATCCTATCGACTGGCCTGGAACTCGTTGCACCAACAGACGGTGGGGCGCACCTTTTTCCAGACTCTTGATTGGCTTGAGGCTTTCTGTCGACATGAGGGACGCGGCTTGGTGCTGCGCGTGCTTGTCATTACGATCCGAAACCAGCCAATTGGCATTCTGCCTCTGATTGTGATTCCCGAGTGGACACGGATCGGCCGCGTGCGCGTGTTGACATACCCATTGCACGAGTGGGGAACTTTCTTTGGACCGATCGGTCCGAACCCAACCGCTACGTTAATGATCGGCATGCGTCACATTCGCGAAACCGAACGGAATTGGGACCTGCTGGACTTGCGATGGGTTGACCGCGATCAGCATGACCATCTGCGGACGATCGGAGCGATGAAGTGCGCCGGGTTCTCGGTGCGCGAAGCAACGTGGAAGAGAGCGGCGTTTGTAGACGTCAGAGGCACTTGGGAAGACTACTGGAAGACGCGTAGCCCAAAAATGCGTCAGAACATAGGCCGCCAATGGCGACGACTCCAAGAGCTTGGCGATGTCCGGACTATCCGTTATCGGCCAGCCGGCGCCGCCCGCGGAGAAGGCGATCCTCGCTGGGAATTGTATGATACGTGTGTCGAGTTGGCTCGGCGCAGTTGGCAAGGATCGTCAAAGACGGGAACCACGTTGAATCACGCCCACGTGTCAGCATTTTTCCGTGAAGCTCATGAACTGGCTGCCAAAAACGGGATGCTCGACGTGAACCTTCTGACCGTTAGCGGGCGCCCTGTCGCATTTGCCTACAACTATTGCTGTGATGGACGGATTGTCGGATTGCGAACCGGTTATGATCCGGCGTTCAAGAAACACGGCGTTGGGAATTCTCTTCTGATGATGACACTGCGAGACAGTTTTCTCCGCAGTGACCACCAGTTGGACTTGGGCATCGACTGCCTTCCAATCAAGAAAAGATGGGCGACTCGGTTGGCTGACAGCTATCGCTATACACACTATCCAATCTCAGTGCCGCGTGTGCAACTGTTACGTCTGAAACACTTAGCCAACTCGCAGCACACGTCAAAAGCTGTGAATGCGGCCGGTTCGTGACCACTGGAGACGGGCTGGGTTCCTATCCGTGGGCTCCGCTGTGCGTCGGACTCGGAATGAACATCCAACAAGGAACGATAATCCACTCGGTCTTCTCATCCGTGGGACGCTTTGCCATCCGTGGGCTCATCTTTCCTTATCCGTGTTGACCGTGGACCGACCTCATCTCTTATCCGTGGTCTGCTTTTTCGGGATTTCGTGGTTTCCATGCGCGCCATGCTGTAATATAAAGTCCGTATCTGTTGGCTGAAATACGGTGTGGTTGTCGGTGGGGGAACGGTTTTCATGGGCTAGATCGACTTGGATAGGCTCGGACGCGAGCGATAAAGACCGTTCCGATACGGTGTCACGTTCCGTCGATTGACGAGCCCGCGTCGCGGGAAGCTCGTTCAGCCCCAAGTACGGGGCGAAAACTATGGCTGCGAGTAGAATCATGGTTGGCGGAAACCGGGCATATCTCAATAATGGGTACTGCGAGGGAGATCGGTTGTGACGATACAATGCAAATGTCCGGCGTGCGGAAAGCCGGTGCAAGTTGACGCATCCGCTCGCGGTAAGAAGATCAAGTGCCCACATTGTCAGCGAGTTCTAAAGGTTCCGGAAAAAGTCACCAGCGCACCTCCGCCGCCAGGAGCCTCTGATCAACCTCCTCCGGTTCCGAAGCCTGAATCGCAACCACCAACGGCGGGTTCCGAGCAGGCATTCTCGTTTATCGACGTATCGGAAGATCGTTTGCCGACCGCTCGACGGTCCCGCAGCAAGGCACTTCCGATAGTCATGGGTGTCGTGGTCGTTGCAAGCTTTGGAGCATTGGCCGCATTGGTGGTAAAGCTGGGGGGACTGGGGCTAGATGCTAACACGTCGATCGAAGCGCCACGAATGAAGCCTTTAGGTGATACCAGAGCGATGGCGGCCGAAAAGATTGTCCGTATTGCTGAGCTTGCAAACCCGGATCTATGGCGTGGCAAGGTCCGGTTCGAGCTGGTTAAGGGACCGCGGGCAGCATCTTTGAACGAGCAGACAGGCCTGTTTCAATGGCAACCTGGCGAGTCTGATGCCGGGAAGCAACACCAGATCCTGATTCGCGCCGTCGGATCCGGCGCCCCGAAGCTGTCGAGTGATTGTTCTTTTTGCATTACCGTATCGAAGGCACCACGCCAGCCGCATATCGCGCCTATTGATGATCTTGAGGTCCTTGCCGGCGAGCCCTTGGAGGTGCGAGTCGCGTTACGTGAACCGATCAGTCCTGGCACCTTGCTTGAGTACTCTCTGAAGAAAGGTCCGACGAAGGCACGGATCGATGGGAAGTCAGGAAAACTAAGCTGGACACCGGCCGACACGGATGCTGGAAAGACTATTCGATTTTCAGTCCAAGTGGCTGTCCGCGGAAGCCAGAGCCTGAGTAGTTCAACGGACTTCCAGGTGAAGGTGGTCCAAATTCACCGGCCAATCGATCGCCTGCTCGACGAACTCGGCCAAGGCGATGGCAATGCGAGACTTCTTGCAGACTCATTCGAGCATTCATTCAGCGGAAAAGGGTTTGTCGTTCAAACTGGAGGCGAGCGTCTGCGAGTTATCACGTATCCGGACGAGAAGTCAGCCGGCGATGAAGCACGCCAAATTGCGATCCACCGTGACCGGTTCCAAATGCCCGATCTTCCGGAAACCTGGGTTGGCCCAACGCTCTATTTTCGGGACAAGGATCTGCTGGTCATCTATGGCGGTCTGAATCCGAAGATGCTTGAACGCCTGAGTAGGCTCTTCGGCGATTCGCTGGAGACCGCGTCTTCATCGTCTGGTGGCGGCGCGTCGACGAAAGTCGCGACGCCGGACCCGCCCGAGACCGGTCCATTCACGGCCGATCAACTTCAGCAGGTTCAGGATCTGTACGAAAACGGTCAGCTTTTCAAGACTCGCGGGTACGCGACACTGCGCAAGATGTTTGCCGACCGATTCGCACGTGAGCAAGATCCCGTGATCATCGAGGCCTTGGGGGATGAAGAGAGTGAGATCAACCAATGGCTGATGGAGCATGAAGCGATTAAGGAGGAGTTGTACACGGCCATTGCCCCAAAAGTCGATGATGTGAAGACAGCTCTCGGCCTGTTTCGTGACTTGCGAGAAAAAAATCCGATCAAGATTGTTCCCTATGCAAACCTTGCGATCGCCATCGCGGTGACCTGGGATCGACCGAATGCGGTGGCTGTGTACGAAGGTCCCATGCGGCAGGCGAAGGCTGCTCCGCCGGACGGCCTGATCGACGCGAAGGACAGTTTCTCGTATTACGTCGACGCCGAACGACTGATGCAAGGCCGCATCCGTTTCGTACCGTGGGAATTTTTGACACATGTCGTGAACCATCGTACGCCGATCGTCGAACGAAAGTGGGCGTTGCAGAACTATATATCAAAACGCGTCATGTTCGGAGCGTGTTATAAAGACTGCCCCTACGACACGGGCATGCTCAATGCGGAGGATGGCCAAGGTAGGATCAGCGGCAAGAAATACACCCTGCCCAACCTGCGTCAGTTCGGTGGCGTATGTGCACACCAGGGTGACTTTGCAGCACGAGTTGGCAAGTCGCTCGGCGTACCGACCGCCTATGTGACGGGCAAATCGACCTACGGTGGATCGCATGCGTGGGTCATGTGGGTCGAATTGAAAGGCGTGACAGCACAACGCATCGGGTTTACACTCGAGTCGTACGGCCGCTACCGTGGTGACAAATACTACGTTGGAAACCTACGTGACGGGAAGTCGGGCAAGCGAATAACGGACCGCCAGCTCGAATTACGCCTGCACACAATCGGCATGAATGTCGTTGCCAAGCGTCAGTCCGACATGATTATGAAGCTGTTTCAGCTACTCTGCAAGAGAGCGTCGCTGGACGTCGTAAAAAAGTTTCTTTTCTTGCGTGAAACGATCCGGTTCTGCCCAGGCAATGAAGCGGCATGGATTGCGTTAGCAAAGATGTCAAGCGACCCGATCGTGCAGAAAAAACACCGCAAAGATATGGTGGCAGTAATGAATACGATGTTCACTACCTTCACTCGGTTTCCCGACTTTACGTGGACCGTATTCGACGACCTGATCGGTTTTGAAACGGTGCCGAAAGAACGTTTGGCGTTTTACAGTCGTTTGATCGGGCTTTATGAACTGCAGAGCCGACCGGATCTGGCGTGTGAAGCTCGGTTAAAGATGGCGGATATGCTGGCCGAACAGGATCGAACGGTAGAGGCAATCAACGGTTTGGCCCTGGGAATCAAGAAGTTTCCGGCGGAGGGCCGGTACGTTCCCAAGATGCTCGACAAGCTTGAGGCGTTTTGCGGTAAAATCGACGGTGCCTCACAATACCTGGTTCCGTTTTATCAGTCGTTTTTGCCGATGGTCCCTCAAACGCGAGGTTCTCGTCCCAGTAAGTATTGCATGGACGTTTATGAGCGAGGGATCGACTTGTTCAAGAAAGCAGGCCAACTTCCGTTGGCAAACGGCTACTCAATGAAGCTCAAGCAACTGCGGGCCGGAGGCAAGAAAACCGCTCCCAAGAAACAATGACCCGATGCACGCATGCTACACAGTCCGTTGCCAGGCAGTCATCTGGCTGACCGTGTGTTGAAACTTGCGTGCGGTTTCTCGAATTACAAACGGCACGTCACGTGGGTCGCCCAGCAGCACGAAACGGGGATCCAGCGATTCGTGCAGACCGTCGAGTGTCGTCACCGTTTCGCCATCGACCTTTCGACCTCCCAGCCATTTTTCTCGGGGCGTGAACTGTTCCAGCCAAGTGTAGGGCGACAGTAGGACCAGCAATCCACCCACATTGATCCGCTCGGTGATCTGAGCCAGAAAAAGAGCCGGATCAGAGAGCCGATCGATCAGATTACTGGCCACAACCAGATCATAGCCCTTGAACTGGGGTTTCAGGTTATGGGCATCGCCCTGCCAGAACTCGACCTTTTCTGTCACGTCGGTCAATCCGATCTCCTCCAGCTGTATTTCGTGGTACGACACCAACTCGCCCTCTTCCGGAATCGAGTATCGGATGCAGCCCTTTTGTTGCATTTCGTGACCGATTCTGATGAAACGAGCGGAAAAGTCGATCCCGGTTACATGCTCGCAAAATCGGGCTAGCTCGAACGTGGTTCGGCCTGTGGCGCAACCAAGATCGAGTGCGCGATGGACTTGCCGATCGCCGATCAGCTCGCGGCAAAGCTCCGCAATCTGTTTCGGAAAATTAGGCACCGAGTAGTATTGCCGGCCATAATGAAATTCGCAGTACTGCGAGACCAGTTCGGACGATTCGTACACGGCGCTCGTAATCTCCACCGGATGCTCGGACTCGATATATCGAAATCCGGCATGTTGAAAGAAATGGCGGCGAAAAGCGTAACGTGAATCTCGCGTTGCCTCGTTACCCGTCGATATCCACGACCCACCCTTAATCAAATTGTGTTGAGTGTCGAATGTCGGCGTCGAAAAATCGTCGTAGAGCGGGTGCACCTTGAATCCGCGAAATCCGCTTATGGGCGTCTCCGTCCACTGCCAGACGTTTCCGACGACAGCACCGAATCCGGCGGTGATGAAATCAGTGACGGGACAGGGCGAACAGCAGACGGCCAAATTGATGTTCCCCGGCTCCTCTTCCCAATCGGTCATGTCCGGAATTCCCGAAACATCCAACATACGATACCACTCGGCTTCCGTGGGTAAACGAAATGGCGATCCGGTAACTTCCGACTTCCAATTACAGAACGCCTTGGCTTCGAGGAAGTTCACTTCAACAGGCCAATCGTCGGGCAATGGGATTTCTTCGGCCATGCAACGCAAGCGAAAACGGCTGTTGCCGGCAGACACCCAAAAACGCGGAAACTGAGCCTTCACGTAACAGCGCCAAGCCCAACCTTCCTCGGTCCACCAACTGGCGGTCGCATATCCTCCGGCCAAAACAAACTCGTGGAATTCGCCGTTGGTGACCAGGTACTTGCCTGCCCGAAATGCGGGCACTTCTGTCTCCTGGCGTCCGTACTCGTTGTCCCAGCCATACAGGGGGTGGTCTTTCTGCTTTCCAAGAACCACCTTGCCGGCCGAGAGATCGACCAGCTGATTCTGGGGCGACCGGCCCCAACGATTGCAGATAGGCCAGCTTTCACGACTTCGAACCAACTCAAGAGGCAGTTGCCGAATGAGAACCGAGCTCGTTTCCAGGTGAATGCGTTCGTGCTCGATTCCCATCATGATGACCCAAAACGGTTCGTCCCACGTGATCGGCACGCTAAGAGGCAATCGATCAATGGCCTGCTCAACCACCTGACGAACTTGTTTGCGATACGCCCAGACATCCGCGACCGCCGGCCAATCATAGTTTCGTTGGTCAAGGTCATCCCAACTCATCTCGTCCACACCGATAGCGAACATCGACTAGAAACGAGGGTTAACGCGATCGGACACTGCCTTGGCAAGAATCAGCTTGTTGATAAAGAACACGGCTGTATGGCCAAGGTAGAAAATCAAGGGGTGTCTTAGCGGATCAGCTCGCCGCAGATAAGCGTCGTCACACGCCATGACATCGAACAGTCGCTCGTAGACGTCCCAGGTAGCCTGGAAATAGCCCCGAAGTTCATCCCGTTTTGAGGCCGGGTCGCCCTGGTCCAGGCGAGGCGTGCGGACAGCGTGAGGCGTCATCGTTCCCTCTCATGTCGTTTTCGGCCATTAACAACCGGGTGCTGTGTCACAGCCAAAACTTAGGGTAACCGTTCCGTTTCGATCAGGTCTTCTCGTGATTCCGAGTCAAGCTAATCCGAAGATTAAGCGGTGACAAAGGACTAGGCTTTGTCTCAAAACGGGAGGGCGAGGCTCCCGCCGAGCCGGTTTGGCCAACAAAACAAGAGGCTCAGCAGGAGTTTCGCCCTCCCGGAAACGCTGCTTCTCCGGGTTTTGGGACAAAGCCTAGAGAGAATTCAGGCCATCTGCCAGGCTATCAATCAAATCGACGTCAAGCGTTTTCGCTTTCAGATTCTTGAATTCGAGTCCGGGAAGTGCGCGCAGCGCCGTCCAGTTGCCGAGTGTCAGCACGACTCGGTACGTTTGGTCGCCCTGTGGCTCCCAATCATTGCGTTCTGCCGTAACAATCAACTTTCCCCTGCTTTTCGCCGAACGGTCGATGACCTGAGCCAGTTGTTTTCCGGTCAAGGCCACTTCCACCACCTCACGCCGCTTACCTGGTACATACGTGGCGAACAGGTCGTTGATATCGATCGGACCGGGATAGATTTCGCCTCGAAGCATCGACGTGTGGCTCAACGCGACATCGGCGCCGGTCGCTCGCAGCAGCGACTGTGCGTAGAGTTTCGCAAGCGCTTCGCCCCGAATTACACGGTCGGTCTTGCCAACAACACGCCGTGATTCCGGACACGTCAGTTCTTCCTGTTGCTTGATCCACGAAACGAGCTCCTGCTCGCAGGCACTCGATCCGTGCGGCAACGACACCAACTTGCCATGGCAACCGGTTACCTTCTTCTGGTCCAAATCCACCGTCAACTCCCAATGACCGACATAACGCGCAAGAGAGCCGGCTTGGACAATTAACGCGCCCGATTTCTTGGCGACGAGCGGCTTGGCGAGCACCTCATGCGAATGACCTGAAACAAATACGTCGATCTCGGGAACCGCGTCGGCCAAGCGAAGGCAAGTTTTGGAGTTCAGATGACAAATGGCGATTAACAGGTCCACCTCGTTCTCGAGCTGGCTTGTTTCACGAGCCAGAACAGCCGCGTTCTCAGCAAAAGTCTTTGAGGAAAATACGGTAAGCCCGATCAAACCGACTCGAACACCGGCGACCCGGAGAACGGTCGATGCTTGGACCGGAACGTTCGGCATGGGGGAATTGGCACAGACAATGGGAAACGCGGCCGTTTGCAGGTTGGTCTTCAACGACTTCGGACCATAAGCAAAGTCATGATTGCCCAACACACCCGCATCGTATCCGATTCGATTCATCGCTTCGTACATGACACGTCCCTGAGTCATCCAACAGAGCATGTCACCTTTTTCCAGCACGTCACCGCCATCCAACAACAACACGTCGCGACGACCTTGACGTACCTGCTTGACATAGGCGGCCACATAGGGCAAACCACCCTTGCCGGAATCATTGGATCTCAGGTGAGCATGCAAGTCGTTCGTGTGCAGCAATACGATCGTCTCTATGTGGGCGGCGGTTGCAACGGGCAAACAAAGGCCAAGAACGAGCAGGAAAGTGGGCACGTAAGACAACTTGTGGCACATGGAAACGCTCCAAATCGAGGCTTTTGAGTTTCACGGAGTCGAGCAGTGCAGAGATCGTGGGTTCTTGGCTTGCGTATGTACGGAGCCCCAATCTGTTAGGTCCTAAATATCTGCTTCAGAGCGGTTGTGTCCTGGTGGAAATCCTACACATTATTCGGCCGTCCCAAAATCCCACACGAATGGAGCCCTTGCTTTTGTTGGACGAGGCGGTAAAGTGTGTGGTTTGCACGGCATGGACGAAAATACCTGGCTTCCGTTTCGCAAATAGCGGTTCGCGGAGATCCTTGTCGTATCGCGGAACGTAGGAGAAACGTCGCGAATCAGCTGTAAGTTATTATTTGACAGCACCTTGAGGATGTAGCTCAGTTGGTAGAGCAACGGACTTTTAATCCGTAGGTCCAGGGTTCAAGTCCCTGCATCCTCACTTCGATGGATTGCACCAACGGCATTCGCCCGACGGTGGCGAGTGCCCCGTGCTGATCGTAGCGTAGGCGGTTGCTTGTCGCACGGCCTCGCGCTGCCAGCAACAAGGCGGATGCGTATTCACGCGCAGAGGTGCTCGGGACAAGCTATCTCGGCCTCCGGTTTTTCGCCATCGCAACGAGCAATCCAGATCGCACGGGGTTCGGTGAAATCGTTATGGCCAAGGCCATCGGATCGTTAACGAAGTACCCTGCCCGTTTCTCGGTCCTCTCTTATCTTATTGTGATCGGGATCGGTGCACTTCTGTTGATGTTGCCCATCTCGGTTCGCCTCGACAAGACACATTTGACGATCGTCGACTCGCTTTTTACGGCGACCAGCGCCTTATGTGTCACCGGCTTGACCGTCCGTTCGACGGCAAACGATTTATCGGGATTCGGCCAGGCGGTTGTGTTGGTGTTGATTCAGATTGGTGGAATCGGGATTGTCACGATCACGACTTTCTTGACATTTCATTTGAATCACTCCGATGGTCTGCGCAGTCGGGCCATGGCTTCCGAAGCGGTCGGGGCGCCTCGTCAAACGGATCTTCGCTCGACGTTACGCAGCGTCCTGGTCTTCACACTTCTGGTGGAGTCGATTGGATTTGTGATACTCGCGATCCGCGGTTTCTTTGAAATGGGTTTCTTTCAGTCGCTATGGCACGCGATGTTTCACTCGGTTTCAGCCTACTGCAATGCGGGCTTTGCACTTCATGACGACAGCCTGACTCGATACCAAGGTGACGTCGTTGTCAACCTGGTGATGATCTTATCGATTGTTGCCGGCGGGATTGGTTTTCCGGTTATGTTGGATATACGGCGGAATTGGCATCGTCCACGGACGCAGATTTGGAGTCGGTTGCATCTGCACAGCAAAATGATGCTGATCGGCACGGCGATTCTAATCGCGATCGGCACCGCTGTGTTTTTGCTTGTCGAGAGTCACGGCGTGCTGGCAGGCATGTCCTGGCCACGGCGCATTCTTGTATCGCTGTTCGGATCCGTGACGGCGCGAACAGCCGGATTCAATACGGTCGACATAGCCAGCCTGACGAACGCAACCCTTTTCATGACAATCCTATTGATGATTATCGGTGCCGGCCCATGTTCGACCGGCGGTGGCATGAAGGTGACAACGTTCATGGTACTGGTTTTGTCCGGATGGACGACATTTCGTGGCCGGAAGAAAATCAGTATCATGAGACGAACCATCGCGCCGACGATGGTTCAACGAGCGATTTCGACGTTTCTACTTTTCGGTACCGTCTTGATCATCGCCGTGACGACTCTGCTTGTTTTGGAGCAGTCCAGTTATCCGCACCAACAAGCAAAGGGTGTATTCATGGAGACGGTTTTCGAAGCGATTTCGGCTCTAGGTACGGTCGGTTTGAGCACGGGGATTACATCCCAGTTTGGCAGTGCAAGCCGTCTCGTATTGATTGTCTTGATGTTTATCGGGCGTCTCGGCCCCATATCGATTGCCATTGCGATATCGCACCGGGAACGACCGCTCCGTTACGAATTTCCCGAGGCTGAGCCACTGATTGGATGAATGAACCATGAAGCGTTTTGTTGTGATTGGACTTGGCAGCTTTGGCACGGCTGTTGCCACTCGGCTGAGCGAAAACGACTGTCGCGTGACGGCGATCGACATGCGGCGAGAGCGAGTTGAGGAGATGCAAGACGTCGTCTACGAGGCGATGATCGGCGATTGTACCGATCGCGAAACACTCGAGGCGCTTGGATTGGACACGGCCGAAGCTATTGTCATCTCGCTTGGTGCGGACATCTCAACGTCACTCCTTGCGACGTTGCATGTCCGGGAGTTGCATGGTCGCCGCATTATTGTTAAAGGAGTCTCGCCCGAACACGGAAAGATCCTGGAATATTTGGGTGTTGAACGTGTCGTTTTCCCAAAACTCGAAGTCGGGCAATTCCTGGCTGATCGGCTGACATGGCCCAATATGATCGATTTTCTGCCGATCGGCTCGGAATATGGCGTCGACGAACTGAGTGTTCCGGACGGTCTTATCGGCAAGACACTGCGCCAGTCCGATCTCCGCGGCAGCTACGGTGTTTATGTCCTCGGAGTTAAAGATGGTCGAACTGACGAGTTCGAGCTTCTACCGCACGCCGATTTCGAGCTACAGACGGGACAAGTCATACTGGTCGTGGGCGAGGCGGACGCATTGAAACGGTTACGCGAATTGAAATAGAAGCAATTACTGCATCGATTGTACGTCACCAATTGCCACTGGCCCGGTAGTGATATTCGGAAAGAGGCAATGCCTGACGGCACAAGTGGCCGAATGAACATTCAGTGTGGACTGCCGATGGACGTATGACCAAGAACCGCCAGGAACGTTTGACGGATTGCCACAGGACTTCCGGTTCGGGTGCTAGGCTTTGTCTCAAAACGGGAGGGCGAGGCTCCTGCCGAGCTGTTCTGGCCAACAAAACAAGAGGCTCAGCAGGAGCTTCGCCCTCCCGGAAGCACCGCTTCTCCGGGTTTTGAGACAAAACCTAATCCTCGGGTGCTTTCACAACCCAATCCTGTTTTGTGACAGGTTCGAACCTGGTGACGCGAAACCAGCGAACGTGGGCCGTCGGAGAGTAAGCTTCAATGAGTGTTCAATACACAAGTAACTGGTTCACGGCCGAGGGGGCTCCTTTTCCGCTTGGGGCGACCTGGCTTCCTGAAGAACAAGCGTACAACTTCGCGATCTATTCCAAACACGCGACCAGCGTCACACTGCTCGGGTTCCTGGAAGACAACATCACCGAGCCGAATGTTGAAATGCCGATGGCGCATCTCAAGAACAAATCGGGCCGCATTTGGCATTGCCGCATGACGAAAAGTGAATTGCGCGGAGCCTGGTATTACGCCTATCGTGTCGATGGGCCGCGATCGGACGGAAAGTACGAATTGCAAGCATTCGACACCGAAAAAGTGCTGCTTGATCCCTACGCGAAATCCGTCTACTTTCCCGAGACGTTTGAGCGTGAGCTTGCCATCCAACCCGGCCCGAACATGGGCAACGCTCCCTTGGGCGTTTTGTTTGAAGACCGACAGCCGTTCGACTGGCAGGACCGGAAGGCACCCTTTCATCAACATGATCTGGTTATCTACGAGATGCACGTGCGCGGCTTCACACGCCGTGACAACAGCCAGGTATCGCCCGAACACCGCGGAACTTATCGCGGTGTGATTGAGAAGATTCCCTACCTCAAGGAGCTTGGTGTTACCGCAGTCGAATTGTTGCCCGTCCATCAGTTCGATCCGCAGGAAGGCAATTATTGGGGCTATATGACGCTAAACTTTTTCGCGCCCCACCATGCTTACGCGTCAGGCCACCACGAGTCACATAACGAATTCCGCGAGATGGTGCGCGAACTGCACGCGGCCGGTATCGAAGTAATCCTGGACGTCGTCTTCAACCATACAGCCGAAGGCGACCATCGCGGCCCCTGCTATAGCTTTAAGGGAATTGATAACAGTACCTACTACATGCTGGGCGACGATCGCACGCAACCCTACCTGAACTTCTCCGGAACTGGAAACACGCTCCATTGTGCCAACCGGCAGGTCAGCCGAATGATTCTGGACAGTCTGCGGTACTGGGCCACCGAGGGACATGTCGATGGATTCCGTTTCGACCTGGCCGCAATCTTCGCGCGTCAATCCGATGGGACGGTCATTCCGGGCGAGTCGCGGATTGTCGCTGCCATCTGTTCAGATCCGGTTCTGGCGAATCTTAGATTGATCGCCGAACCGTGGGATGCCGCCGGCCTGTACCAACTCGGTACGGCGTTTCCTGGGCGACGATGGTTTCAATGGAATGGCCGATTTCGTGACGACATGCGACGATTCGTTCGAGGGGACGCCGGGATTGTCTCCGAGATCATGTGCCGGCTCTATGGCAGCGACGATCTGTTTCCCGATGACGTCATGAACGCCTGCCACCCGTATCAGACCGTCAATTACGTCAATTGCCACGACGGATTTACACTCTATGACCAGGTCGCCTACAACGAACGGCACAACTGGGCGAACGGCCACGGCAATACCGATGGGCACCCCGAAAACTTTAGCTGGAACTGCGGGTGGGAAGGGGACGTTCATGTTCCCGACGCGGTCGTTCAATTACGCAAACAACAGGCCAGGAATTTTTGCTGCCTCCTGCTTCTTTCCAACGGCACGCCGATGTTCTGTGCAGGTGACGAGTTTCTGCACACGCAATATGGAAATAACAACCCCTATAACCAGGACAACGAAATCACGTGGCTCGATTGGGATCGGCTGGAAATGCACCGAGATGTCTTTCGGTTTTTCCGCTTGATGATCGCATTGCGGAAAGCACATCCCACGATCGCTCGGAGCCGTTATTGGCGCGATGACATACGTTGGTACGGCATGGGGCCCGAGATCGATATGTCCCGAATGTCGCGTCACTTGGCGTTCTATCTCGATGGTCGCAGTCAACAGGATGCGGATTTTTACGTCATGATCAACGGCGACGACGAAAAACGTATTTTCAATATCCAGAAGTTCGAGCCACAAAGATGGCTCCAGGTTGTCGATACGGCCCAGCCCAGTCCCGCGGATATTCACGAGCCGGGCACCGAAGTACCGATCTCCCAGTCGCGTTATCCAGTCGGCCCCCGCTCGATCGTCGTCCTGATGCGCCCTCGCCGTGTTTGACCCGGACTCGAGCAGCACCATACGGCAAAGCGTCCCACGGATACGAGAAGATGGGGCCCACGGATGGCAAGGCGTCCCACGGATAAGAAGACCGGGCGGATTATCGTTCTTCGTTGGCTGTCTGGTATTGCCCGAGCCCCGGATTCCGGTGTGGCGTTGTTTACCGGTCAGGCTAATCGACGCCCAATCGGCCCGCGCGGCACGTTCGGCTACACGCTACCTATTCGTAGCCGTTCACGCCGCTGGGGTCTGACGCAATTTTCGGCGGAGACAGCGTTATTTTACGCGAACGCATCTTGTCGCCGAAAATGGGTCTGACCCCTTGGAAGCGAACCGGCGGCCTACATTCCGTGAACGGTTACACCTATTCAGACACCCACATAGCGTGCGTAGATTGTTTTGGCTTCGGCAATATCTTCCGTGCCGTTGATGATGGCTCGTCCGTCAGGGAAAACGGTGATGCGATAGGAATCGACTTCGAGTCGCAATAAGTAGCGATTGCTTGTTACGGTGCCAATGTCTCGCAAATGCTGTTCGAGTGACTTGAGTGACAACGATGTGTTGCTCGGAAAGCTGAGTTGAACAGCATTGCGTCCGCAGAGAACGGCGGTCTGGCTTCCGTACTGGCCATCGAGCCACGGAAAGCTGCCCTGGCCACACGTCGGACAATCATTCGATTGTCGCAGCGCATCGAGTTTGATTTGCCGAACACGGTTGTCCCACAAATCAAATACTTGCAGGAAAGGACTGACGAAATCGATCTGGCCACTGAGAATCTTCAAGGCTTCACACGCTTGAATCGATGCAATGACATTGATAATCGGACCGATAATGCCGGCCGAATCACACGTTTCGACCGCGCCGGGTGGCGGCGGATCCGGATGAAGACAGCGAAAGCAGGGAGTCTGTCCAGGAAGGATCGTCATGGTCTGCCCGCTGGCGCCAATACACCCACCATAAATCCACGGGACCCCCGAGTGAATCGATGCATCGTTCAGCAGATAGCGAGTCTCGAGATTATCGGTCCCGTCCAGAATAACATCGACGTCGTGAACGAGTCCCGTGACATTCGCATGGTTGACATCGGTCACAACCGGTTCAATTTCGATCCGCGAATTGATGTGGCGTAGATGTTCGGCGGCAGCGACCGCTTTGGGGACATTGGTCGCAACGTCCCGTTCATCAAACAGCACCTGACGCTGCAGATTGTTCAGTTCCAGGAAATCGCGATCGACAATCCGCAGAAACCCGATTCCGGCTCGAACCAACGTATTGGCAATCACCGACCCGAGGGCGCCGCACCCACAGATCATCACTCGGGCATTGCACAAACGCTGCTGTCCCTCGGTGCCGATCGGCGCGTAGCGGATCTGCCTCGCATAGCGATCCAAGTCCGTATTTCGCGGGTTCGGTCGCGGCATCATAAGTCCTCCGGAAGCGGGCTACGCCCGCGATGTTGCAAGTCGATCGTCGACCTTTGGAAGGGGCCCCGATTGTAAGCTATTGAGCAAAAAGTGTGTGCAAGTCACTGCGGAGAGTTCCGCATACGTTGTGCACGATCGGCTAGGAGATGTCCATATCTTGTTCGAGCACGCGATGATACTCTTGCTGCTTTGCAAATTCTAGGGAGAGAAAACGGCCGGTAACGCTGGTTTTGTTCGCGGCAATTTCCTCAGGCGTTCCCATGGCAACGACACATCCGCCCTCGGTCGCCGCTCCAGGCCCCAAATCGATAATGTAGTCGGCGGCTTTCATCATCTGCAGGCTATGTTCGACCACAATCAACGAATGGCCGACACTCAGCAACGCATCAAAACAATCGATCAGTTTCACGATGTCGGCGAAATGGAGACCAGTAGTCGGTTCATCGAGGATAAAGAGTGTTCGACGTCGGCTAGCGGCCGACATATAACTGGCTAGTTTCAATCGTTGTGCCTCACCGGCGGATAACGTATTGGCCGGTTGTCCAAGTCGCAAGTAGTCAAGCCCCACATCAAGCAACTGTTTCAGTTTCGCTTGAACCTTGATCTGTCCGCGAAAAAACGAAAAAGCCTCGCGAACTGTCATACTCAACACGTCCGCGATATTTCGGCCGCGGTAGAGTACCCTGAGAATCTCTTTTCGATAGCGAGTTCCATGGCATTGTTGGCAGGTCATGTAGACATCGGCCAGAAACTGCATGTCGATTTTGATCGCCCCATCGCCTTTACAGGCCGAGCAGCGTCCACCTTCGACATTGAAGCTGAAATACCCGGCAGTGTAGTTGTGAGTGCGTGCCTCGATGGTGTTGGCAAAAACGGCACGGATTGCATCAAACGCTTTGATAAACGTGACCGGATTCGAACGGGGCGAGCGTCCAATCGGACTCTGGTCGACCAGGACGACGTCGTCAATCTGGCCCGCGCCGTACAGGTCGTGATAAGGATAAGGCGTCGGGCCTTTCTTTCTTTTCTGCTGGCAAAGCGATCCGTAGAGCGTGTCTTGCACCAGCGTGCTCTTGCCGGACCCGCTCACGCCCGTGACCAGGCAAAGCAGACTCAAGGGGAAATCGACCGATAGGTTCCGCAGGTTGTTGCCAGTCGCCCCCTTTAACGTGATCCGACCCCGATTGGTCTCGCGCCGGCGTCCTGGCAGCGACAAGCCGCGTCGCCCAAACAGATAGTCGCCAGTGAGGCTTTGGTCAGATGATTCCATTGCGGACAAATTACCTTGAAAAACAACCTTGCCGCCACGCTCACCAGCTCCAGGTCCAAACTCGATCAACTGATCGGCAGCTCGCAACATCGCCTCCTCATGTTCGACAACGACAACCGTATTTCGCCGGTCTCGCAAACTGGCAATCGTCTGGATCAGCCGATCAACGTCACCCGGGTGCAGGCCGGCTGTCGGCTCGTCCAGGACGTACAGCATATTGACCAGATTCGAACCGAGTGCCGAAGTCAACGCCACTCGCTGAGCTTCCCCGCCACTGAGTGTCCGGATGGTCCGGTCGAGCGTCAGGTAGCCGAGTCCAACCGATTCCATGTATCCAAGCCGCGCCGCAAGTTGTTGCAGCATCATTGCTGCCACGTTGCACTGCCAATCATCTAGTTCAAGCGAATTAAGCATGCGCCGAGCCTGACGCACCTCAAGACGGACGAAATCGGCGATGTTGTTGCCGCCGAGGCGAATTGCCAGAGCCTCCGGACGCAA
>JAJSAJ010001055.1 GCA_024274855.1 Planctomycetota bacterium
AACAAGGGCGTTCTGTCGTTCCAGAAAGTCCGCGCTGATGTCGTTACGTCGCCACGGATGTGGACCGGTGTTTGGCCCACCGATGGCAGAGCGGACTCACGGATTCGAGAAAGAGTGCAAGCGATTGACTTTCGGCCTTTTGGGTGGTTTTGTTTTTACGGCTGACCATTCCTTGTCAAATGGGGGGACACCGTCCAGCTGTCAGTGTTTCGAAGGTGACGCGGGAATCGCGCCATGAGTTGTCGGTGGTGTGAGCATCCTTAAAGCCACGCCGGTGCCTGCCGCCGTGAACGGCTGCGTTTATTGTCGGTTTGCCACCGGCAGATTGTGCCACGCGGCCATTGAACGCTGAAGGTGTGTTTGTGCGTCCCCGCCAATGCCCCAGCACATCAAGCCAATTTGGCCTTGGTAGCCCAGTCGCCTCAAGGTGTTCAGCAGCATGCCGACGTCGAAAGTACCTTGATCCAATGGTTGAATCAACCGCGCCCAATTTTGATCGTCTTTTCCGGCGACGTCCGCGCCATTTATGGTTACCAACATCAGATAGGGCATTGCCGACTTCAGCAGTGGGACGAGCCCCGACGGGTTTTCGTTTTTCAACCAGTGGCACAAATTGAAGGCGACACCACAATTGGGACGATCCACCTTCCTCGCGAGTCGGACGGCGTGGTCGGACCGCCGGACCCATTCCCCTGTGTGTGGATAGATGGCCACGCGAAGTTTGCATTTCGCGGCTTGAGCGGCGATTTGCCGCAGTGCGGGCACGACAGCTTGGTCGTTTACCGGCTGGCCAGTAAGCACCAAATAGATAATCGTGTCGCGTCCTTTCAGCGTCTCAAAGGCCGCTTGAAGCTGTGGCAGGTAACTGGACGATGCGTGCGTTAAGTCCACGCGTTCGCCGGCGAGACAAAGCTTCAAGCCAACACGGTCCAATGCCTTGAGCCGCTGGTTCAGATCAATTAGCCCGACATGTCCCATCCCCGAGAACTTCAATTGCTTGAGCATTTGGGCTTGCTGGTCAAAGTCGCGTTTGCGCAGGTCGTGATGATCGAACCCAAAAGCAAACAGTGGCTTCCGAGCGATCGCAGGACGCTCGTCTGCTTGGACACAATTTAGCCCCGCCGATATTACGAAGACGAACAGCGAGACAGGGAAGACAGGTGTCGCGATTCTTGAAAACCCCATCGTGGATGGCCTTGTATTCTAGAACATGAAAAAGCTGCCGCGATTTGGTAGCCTAAAGCCATGTCGGCGCCACAGTGGGCGGTCAGTCGTTCCGTGGCATCGACCGAATCGTGGCGGACCTGACACACCCAATTTTTCGAATGCGGCCGTCAGCCGGATGTTCAATATACCCGTTTACGTGCCGTTGTGCGTGACAGCATTCACCAATTCGATTCTCGTTCAATATCAGGAAGGCGGTCGAAAATGCGTCAGCACGCGCCGCCGTTGCCGCTCGGGCCCACACTTGGCTGCGTTCCACCGGTCGGCCCGTTCGGGGATCGATGACATGCGAGCCCTTTACGGCAGTACCCGAACCACTGAACGCGGCGTTATTCAACAACAATGTTCGAGCATGAACGCCGCGTCCGAAACGAACCGGCCACCCCACTCGGCCGCGCGGCGCACCGAGCGCCAGGACGGTGCTGTCGCTTGCTTGTAACAGTGCCACCGTGATATCCCATTGGGCGAGCAACTGAGCCATTTGATCCAAGGCGAATCCCTTACCTATCCCGCCGAGATCCAATTGAACACCGTGTGTGTTGGTACAAACCGTTGGATGGGTTGGATCGAGCGTGATCGCTTGTGACGCAGGGCGAATGGGTTTCGATCGATACGCGACATCAAACGCCCCGTACGTGTCGTGTTCCATTGTCAACGCAAGTCGCAAGCAATCGTAAGTCGCCAGGTCCACGACAATTCGGTGGCCGGGTTCAGCACGATTCAACCGCCAAATATCACTTCCCGGCAAGAATCGACTCAGCTGGGACTCGAGCGGTGCCAGTTCGTCCAATGCAGCATCGGCGGCCTGGGTCGCGTACATGGATCGTGGGTGAAGCACCGAGATCCGAAATATGGTGCCCATGGCTTGCCGGCAACGAACAACTGGTGGTTCCATGGGGACCATAATCTGCATAACACCCAGCGGCCGGGCCGCACCCAAATCCAAGATACCGCTCGGGGCCCCAATGCCCCGCTCCCGTTGGTCGCTCGGATTCCGTCAAAATCTTGACGATCTTTGAAGCTATACCGTTCACGGCCGGAGATGACACCAACTCGGATTGCAGGCCCTATTGGTAACTTCTTTCTTCGATTGTACTTCGAGTTGATACAAAATGTGTCAAACTTGACCGGGAGCAGTATCATACCGAGGGCAGTGTGATGTTGCCGCCGTCCGCGGCGATTCAGATCGTAAAATTTTCCGAGCGGAACTCCAGCGTTCGCTTGGCCTGAATAGCCTCCATGGTCTTGTGCACGATGGCCTGGCTTCGTAGTGCGGCATCGGCCGGGCAACGGAGTTTGGCCTGGCCACGGATGGCGTTGAAGAAGTTTACCAGGTGTGGCTGGCAACGGGGTTGTTCGTCCAACGGAGGCAGGAGAAACGGTTCGACTTCGCCACTGACTCGGATTTCGACCGGGCCCTCGCCAATCGACTCGGTCTTCTTCCGGGGCTGGAGCAGATACTTCTTGCGCAACCATGCGTCCCAATCCGGGGCTGTCGCCTCGCGGCCAATCTTGATCCATCGCGGGTTTTCGGAAATCTGAATCGAGCCTTCAGTACCAAGGAACCGTTCGAATTGACGTGTTCCTCCGCCACTGGTGTTTGTCAGCAAAGTGCACGTGGCTCGCAGGACCGTTCCCTCCTCGTCGGGCTGGTATTCGTAAACAGCCGTGACGGTGTCCAGATTGGGACGATCCGGGTAGAACTGACCACCACCGGCGGCCAACACGGCCCGGGGAGTTTTCTGCAGCATCCAGTCGCAGACATCCAGTTGTTGCGAGACGAACGAGCCGTAGGGCCCGACGCAACAGGTCGGATACCAGATCCAATTGCGCAGTTGGGTCATATTCTGGTACCCGAATTCCTTCAGTTGTTTGGAGGTCATCTCGAAACGCTGGGGCCAGCCGCGTAATCGACCGACCGGCATGGCCCATTGCGTTTGGACGTTTGTCAGTGGGCCCGGCAACTCGGCCTCGCGGATAAGACGCTCGCAGACGTGTCGGTACTTCGGGTCGCTACGCCGCTGGTAGCCGACTTGAAGCAGTTTTCCTGTCTGTTGCATAGCACGGACCATGGACTGAGCGGCCTCAATTGTATGGGCCAGCATCGGTTCACAGTAGACATGCCTGCCCGCCTCGAGTGCGGCTATTGCCTGCCGAGCGTGCATGAAGTCAGGCGTCGCAATCAAGACGGCATCAAGGTCCTTTTCATGTTCCAGCATTCGCCGGTAGTCGGCGTAGGTGGTGACGTTGTGCCCGTATCGAGCCAAATACCTTTTGCCATAGTTCTGAGCATAAGGCCAGATGTCGCAAATCGCTCGAAAACGAATATCCGGAACCCCACGCGCGGCGCTCAACAGCGCACGGCCTTGGAACCCGACGCCGATAAGCCCCAACTGCAAGGTCGCGTTCGACTGATCAGCTGGCATGGCCGAGTGTGGCGTACCGAGGGCCAACCCGGCCGCGCCGCCAACGCTTGTCTTCAGAAAATCACGCCGTTTCATTCTGCGCCCAACCCCCAAGAAAAATGGCAACGGCCCGTTGGTCGCTCCGTCTCGTCAAGAACCAGCGAGGCCTGGTGCCTGCAGCGTTTGCGTTTCCTGAATCGACCGAGTGGCGCCCAGAACGCCGCTCAGGCACATACGGGACGTGTACGGTGGACCGAGGGGACAATTTCGCGGACCAAGCGAGCATCCTGCTCGATCTCGAAATCAAACATTCCGGCCAACACGAAATCCGCTCCGTTTTGGAATGCGTGTCGGAATGCATTGGCTGGCGGGATCGCACCGGCGGCCATCACTTTATATGCAAACCAGGGTTTCTTGACTGTTTTCATGAAGTCCGCCACCGC
This sequence comes from Planctomycetota bacterium, assembly GCA_024274855.1. GTDB lineage: Bacteria > Planctomycetota > Planctomycetia > Pirellulales > Pirellulaceae > JAJSAJ01. The sequence continues at coordinate 4,073 of JAJSAJ010001055.1, forward strand.
CTCCGGCTGTGGGCAAAAACTGGAATCAAAATGGATATTCGCTGATGGATACTTGTGGTGGTGGAACGTCTTCAGGTAGAAATCGACGTCGAGGCCAGCTTTTTCACAATCTTGAATGGCACCAAGACGATGGGCTCCGAGTCCGGTCGGCAGTCCGTGAGCCTTGGCCGTGTCGACAGCCTCGGCCAGCAGATCCATCTTGGCCGGCGTCGTTCGTTCGGCCGCATCGGGCGACGCCATCGCGTTTCGGTAGCCGCACAGCGTGTCTGCTTCAACGCCCGAGATGTAGATCGCATCCGTTCCCGCGTCGACCAGCTCGTCGACCTGCCGACTGAATCGAGCCAAGCCGCCAACTAACGCATGGAACGTACAGGTGATCCACTGCATTTTCCCGCCCTGTTTGCGGTACTGTTGCAGCAGTCCGATCGTGTGCGGCACGTTGTGGACAACGAGCGTGTTAACACCGTTCTGTTCGGCAATCGCCAATGTCTCCAGGATCTTCGCGTCAGTGTTGTAGTGCTTGGCAAGTGAATAGACATACTTCAAGTCGCGACTGTGGGTGTAGTGGGTCAGAAGGTTTCCGCCAAGTAGCAGGCGGCTGATCCGCAAATCCCCGATTTTCCCCATCGGCATCGCGTCCGGTTTGGTCGTGTCAGCGGAGGCATCCGATTTATTCTCGGCCGTAGCCTCACTCGCGGCAACTCCGGCAGCCAGTGCCGCACCGGCCGACGCGATCACCGACTTCGCGACAAAGTTGCGCCGATTGATTTCGTGAGTCATGAGCTGATTGTCCTTTTGGAGCAGGCGTTTCGTGGTAACTGTTGGTTGAACGGAATAATGGTTTAAACTCGGGAGGTGCGTTTTTCGGGGGTTGGGTGGCGAGGCTCACTTGAGCATCGCGACAGCTCCTGATCCTCCATCGGTATTTCATCGGTGGCTCTTGAGCCGCGACTGCGCCGGTTCGCCAACAGGTGATTCTCAATGTTGGCCAACATCGGCCAGTGCGGCATGGAGGAAATCGACGCTTGCCTGCATATTCTCGTCCGAGCCATGGCATTCGATCGACGCGACACCGTCCCATTGAGTATCGGCCAGAAACTTCAGCACGGCCTTGATATTATCCGCGTTGACTCCCCCACCAATCGGCACGATCGAACTGCCGATTCCAGTCTCTTCACCACGCGCGGCGGCGGCCAACTGGGGGCTGACATCTTTGATGTGCATGTGCACCAGATACTTGCGAAACCGCTTGCAGTACTCGACGGGGTCCTGGCCCGAGATGAAGTTGTTACCGGTGTCCATATTGAAACGCAAGTACTCAGATTCAAAGTGGTCAAATAGCCGTTGCATGAAATCAGCGTCATTGGTATACGGCCCGTGCGGCTCGACGGCGACGATCACCTTGTAGTCTTCCGCCCACGGAAGGATCTGGCGATAGTTATCGCATGTGATTCGGAACACCTCGTCGCGCGTCAACCCTTCGATTTCGAATGCGCCATCGGTCGTATCCACTGATGGACACTCCAGCTCGGCGGCAAAGCGAATCGCTTGTTGGACGTACTGAACCCCGAAAGTCGATCCGTTCGGCCCCATCAACGGATAGGCACCATCGATCTGGGATACTTGAACCCCTTTTTGATCCAAGTAGCGTTTCAGGGCCTTCGCGTTTGACTGCAGCGAGATCCCGGGGTCGTACCCCATGGCTTGGATGAAATTCTGGCCGTGGATTGCCGCAAATTCGACATGCTTCAACCCGAGTTCCAAGCCCTTGTCCACAGCCCCCTCAAAGCTGAGGCTCAAAGGGCGCCAATTATCCGTGTGAAATCCCAGTTCGATCATCTGTCGGTAAATCCCTTTCGCTAGTAGGAAGCAGCAGAAGCTGCACCGTACATCGAGCCTGTCTTGGAAAAATGGTAGCCGACCGCTCGAGCATGTTTTTCGGGCGAACACTTGACCGCTCGGCGGCAGCCTTTCGGGAGCCACGGGAGCGGCCCGAGTACCCATAGGTTGTTGCACTCGCCGGGGCGCGGTCCGTATCGCGGCCAAAACTCTCCAGCGGCAGTATAACGTCGTCGGATCGTGCGTGCAAAGCGACCGTACCGAAGAGCCGGATCTTCTCACCGGCTGATCGCACGAAGCATTCCCTATTTCTGTCGAGGGGGCGCTTGCCTACGGCCCTCGAAAGGCTTAGCCTACAGGGGCCTGTGCCTCCCTTGGTCCGGGTGGTCGCCCCGGTGCCGTTGAGCGACAGAGGCTGTGCTTTGTTACCCCAACCTCGGTAGGACTAGCAGGTGGACTTGAAGCATCCGAGCATGGAGAAGATCCCATATGAACCCTCATTTCACACGGCGCAAGGCCTTACAGATCGGTACAGCTGCCTTCCTGGGCGCAACATTCGATATCGGCCGGTCGGAAGCCGCCGGCAGCAGTCCGAAAAAGCTGCTCTATTTCACCAAATCGGCCGGTTATGAACACAGCGTGGTCAAACGACACGGTAATCAGCTGAGCTATTCCGAGAAGATATTGATCGACTTAGGTAAGAAGCATGGTTTCGAGGTGACAGTCAGCAAGGACGGTCGGGTATTCGATGGCGATCACCTGAAGTTTGACGCTTATGC
>JAJSAJ010000113.1 GCA_024274855.1 Planctomycetota bacterium
AACGATGTGCTCTGGTCGTTGTCAAGTTTGGTCAAAGCAGGTCTCCCAGTCAGCTGGAGCAGAGATCGAATACGGCAAGGGAATTCCAGAAGATGCTTAGCGGTCTGGCGTCACGAACGTCGAACAGAGGCGGGACACGCCTCCTGGCCTCCGGCTGAATGGTCTCCCGGAAGTAAGCAGGGCTTGCTTGCGAATAGCGACACCCGCTTCGGAATACCTTCTGCCAGACAGCTCGAGTGGTCCCAAAACTCTAGAAAGGGACATCCCCGTCGTCACCCGAAAACTCGCTCTCGTCGTGGGCATCCGTCGTTTCCGGCCCACCGGCACCAGCATCACCGGCCTGCATCACCTGAAATCGAATCGCCTCGGCACTCAAGAAGAACTTCACGTCGCTGTTTTCATCTCGTTGCCATTTGCGTCCACTCAGCCGATAAAAGACCTCCACATCATCGCCGACGTGAAACTGATCGACCGCATCGCAATTATCCTGAATGAAATCCAAAGGGATGTAGTTTGTGAATCGAGTCCCTTTCTGTTCCAGGACGACAAGCCGTTTTCTGAAGTTATTCTTGCCATACGTCTTGGTCGGTTCTATCAGGTGGACGATACCTCGGACTGACGGATCACTCATTATCAACAGGCTCCACGTTGCGTTTCAGCGACTTCAGGCGGCTAAAATGATACGATTTCCTCAGCCCCAAACAGATGCCACGGTCAACCATCGCGTCGAAATCGATGCCCGGTCGCCACGAAAAGGAGACGAGAACCGGACGTGCAACAAGGCGCACTGGACGCTTACACCGGGTATCAGCATGCAAGAGGACTGATAGCAAGCGTCTATGTTAGGCTCTGGCCGCGACTCGAACAAGCAGTCAAAACGACAGGATACGCTTGCGTCAGTCCAATAATCTACGTGCTGCACGTTCGGGCGTTGCGCCTTGGATGGCTGGGGCTGGCGGGAGCAGGACAAGATGGTCGTACGGACGATCTATTGCAACGTCCGGGCATAAAAAGGTACGCAACAAATACGGAAGACCGTAACACTTTAGGCATCTGGAGCGGAGTCGTCCGTGGAGAGGGGATCAGGCCCCTTTTTTCGCGTTCAAAATCTGATCCGTGGATTACACACAGGGCCGCGAAAAACCTCGCCAGACCCTGCGCATTCAACGCTTCCTCCCAGGTGTTACGGAAACCTAACAAACTCAATCTGCCCAGAATCCGGGGGATCTTACCGAGCCAAGCCGCATCCGTACGCAGGATGTGCCCAAGTGAGCCGGATATCGATTATGGCCTGCCTGGCAGCTCACCAGGCTTCCGGGCCGCCTTTCTCCGGCGCGCGTTTCAGGGCGGGCCATTCCGCGAATGCCAAATAAAATGGCAACAGAATATTCCCCAGCGGAATCAGCATCAGCAGTGACAACGCCCCCGGAAACCCGGCTTTGGTACATATTCGCCAAAATGGAACCAACGTAATTACCAGGCCAACCAGTACACCGATGCCGATGACCACGATCAAGATCAGGGGAAAAGCCGGTCCATGAATGGGCAATGGATTATGTAGCATTGGTTGCATGGGGCACATCCTTTTCGGTGAGGCGAATGGTGGTTCAGAACTGTACAAATCGTATTCGAGCGCCAAGCCGGAATCTTTGAGAATTGTCCGAATGCACATCCATCCAATGTGGGCTCTGGACGCCTGGAGTCGGGAGTCAGGAAGAAGCCAGGCCAAATCGTGGTAGTGAGGTACCGGCCCATGCTTTCGCAAGAACACTCATTGCTCAGGACGTCGCTCGCCAACGTGCCGTCTGTTCAAGCAGCCACCCGGACTGAAAAAACTTCCCCATCCGTGGAGCCATGTCTTCCCCGATCCGTGGGTCGGCTCTGCCATCCGTGGGCCCCTATCTTCCCTGATCCGTGGAACGTTTGTGGTCTCAGGTGGGTCGTCAACCGGCTTCGGCGAACCCATGCTGGCGCATCCATTGCAGATAGGCTGTTGCACAGCGGTCCAGGTTTTCGCCCGTCCCGTCGCCGCGCAAGGGCGAGCACATTTCATAGTTGGCAACGCCGTCAAACCCACCATCCTTCAGGCCGCAGAAAAACGCCTCATAGTCAATAAATCCATCTCCGAACGGCACGGCACGCACGGCCGATGGTTCAACCGGCAGGTAATTAACCAATTCCGGCTGATAGCGAAACCGGGGCAGACGAACGTAGTCGGCATTGGTCGTTATGATGGTCTGCGGCGCGGCCCGTCGAGCCGCGTCGTAAAGGTCCTCGCCGCGCAAAGCCAGCGACCAGGCGTCAAATCCCAACTTGCAATTCTCTCGATCGACATCCGAAAGCAATTCGAGCAGACAGTCGGTGTGAACGGCCAGGTCGTGGTGGTTCTGTACGGCGACGGTCACGTCATGATCTGCGGCCCGGTCACAGATCTCGCGCAGCGCGCCGACCACTCGCTGCCAAACGGCAAGGGGCGCTTGTCCACCGCGTTCGTAGGCCGTGAATAACCGAATCACGTCCGCTCCAAGTGCTCGAGCCAACCTTGCCAGTCGCTCGGCGTAAAGAATCTGCATCTCGATATAGGGTACTTCCGCAGCAACATTGTCGGAGAAGTCCGTATAGCCAGCAACGACCGAGCAGCGGACACCATACTCGGCCATTGTCGCGTGCAGGTCCCCCACTTGCTCGTCTTGGTAGTCAAGTGGTGACAGATGCGGCCGCTTGCCGGCCAACATGACCGATGGGAAACCAAGCTGGGCCGCCCGCTCGACAAACTCCGGTATCGTCAGGCTCTCTTGGCCCCAAAACCCCGCGTAACTGACCGAAAACAGTGAAAGCTCCATCGCATGGTCCCCTTCTGGCTCGTCCTCTTGCCATTTCAAGCCGCCGTCGCAGCGACCAAACACATGGTCCGTCGGAGCGAATAGTATACCATCGCGTCACGGACTTCAAAGGTAACCGTGCACGGATCAAGAAAGGGAAGTGCACTCAATCGCATTACGAAACACAAGTACGTTAGACCGAATTCGAAACGCACGTGTACGACGTTTTTTTGCCCTCGAAAGCAGGTGGTGAAGAAGTAGCCGGGGTATCGGCCGGGAAAAACGGCCGTTGTGCGTAACGGTTGAGGAGTTGCGTGTAGCCGAGTTATCAGGCCCATCTCGACTCTGTTGACAGTCGAGCTCAAGGTGCTGTGTCGGTTCCCAGTTTGGCGAGCCTGGTTGCGTCTTGCCCTGAATTCGGATTAAACTCCTAGCGTGGGCTTCGTCCGCAACCCAAGTGGCGGAGCGACGACCAGTATTGTCGAACGGACGCCCACGTCCGTTCATTCGACGGACCTGGAGGTCCGTCAGATAAGATGCGCGCACCGTGCGCGCATGCCACAACCTGAGACTCCAGAAACATCCTTGATGCCGCAAGCGGCTTAGCATTTACAAGAAGCGGGGAACCGGCCAACCGTTTGGTCGTGAATCGGAGACATCGGTTTCGGCTGGTGTGGGATCGGGCTCCCCGAGCACAGCGACGAGAAGTGGTCTTGCTTCACTCTCGAACATTCGAGTCAGGTGGTCGTTTGCATGGGGAAAAACGGCTGCAACTTGTCATTTGAACAAATAGGAAGTGTTTGAGTATCCATGACATCGCAATTGCTCGACCGAATCCACAGTGACGCGTTCCGCGTCTATCTGAGAGACCTGTTAGTTGAGATTTGTCAGATCGATACGACGCCGGCCCCCGACGTCGAATTGATGAGCCAGCGAGAATCTGCTGTTTTTGACATACTCGAGCGCGAATTGCTGGCCATGAACTATGTGAACGCCCGGTGCGAACGGCGTCCGGTCGATCCCGCGATCTCACAGCATCCCGCGTACTCGCAGTTGCATTTCACGAAAACAGCCGAGTGTCCCGAAGGGTTGTCGGCCGAACAGGCCTATCAGAACCGGAGCAATTTGCTTTTCCTGGTCGACGGCACGTCACGGAACAACCAAGGGGTTTCCGTTGCCGTGAATGCCCACATCGATGTCGTTGCACCCTACATTCCGCCCCGCGTGGAGGAAGAGACCGTCATTGGACGGGGCGCATGTGATGACAAGGGAAACGTGATTGTCATCATCGGTGCTTTGCGGGTGATTGCCGAGTATCTGGCCGAGCAGAACATGACATTCAATCGCAATGTGACAGGGATGTTCGTCATTGAAGAAGAGACTGGAGGTAACGGTTCGCTGTCACTTGCCCTCGATCGCTCGCTGAAACAACGCTATTACCAACTGCTTGTGCTCGAATGCTGTGACAATCGGATCTACCCGGCAAATCGCGGCGCCGTCTGGTATCGATTTGATCTGACGATGCAGGACATATCCCAGTTTGAAATGAGTGCGTTTGTGATCAGTGCGATGGAACAAGAAGGACGTGCCATCAAGACGGAAAGCCGGCATGACCTGTTTCCCCAGCGCCCGGTCCAGACGTGTCACGGCATGATCGACCACTTTGGCGAGCACCCCAGCCGAATTTGTGGCCACGTCGCATTTCGCATCGATTTTGACGCCGGCCCCAATGAAGCGGTCGAAGCATTGGTTCGCGATTGCTTGAGCACCGCCATGGACGAGTATATCGGGCTCTACGGCGACAAAACGAACGTCGTCGATTCGGCGACTGGATCTCCAAAAGTCCAGCGGCATTATGATTTGCGCCGCGACGGCAACGGACTGATCATCGATGTCCATGGCGCCACCGGCCACATGGGATCGATCCTCGAAAACGACGGAGCGATCACGAAGATGGCCACGATCGTGCGTGCTTTGATCATGTCCAAGTCGCGGCTCAGCAAGCTTGCCGGGGCGGTGCCCAAGATGGACCTGGTCGGACGGACTAACACCACCTACCTGAAACTGGAAGGTGGCCAGGGGTTTGTGCCTACGCACGGCATTCAAGAGGTAATGCAACGGATGCTGCGGGCCGCTCAGCGCGGAGCGCATGCGTACTTGCAACAAATCCAGCATCCTGGAAGTGGTACAAACGCCATTCGAGGTTCCTACGACAAATTGCATAACGATGCATTCGATGGTGATCCCGATTCGGATGCCATGCGTCACGCCAAAGAGATCGCAGAAAAAATCAGCATTTGGCCTGACGATCAGCCGATTGTTGGATGGACCGTCTCCTGCGACGCGCGACTCTTCGCTTCCGAGTATCCCACGATGCCGGTGCTGACGACCGGTGCCGGTCAGTTGGCGTGTGCGCACAGCGACCACGAATATGTACGACTCGATGAACTGATCAAGAGTGTCGAGTTTGTTGCCCTGCACTTATTGCGTGAAACGGCCACCATCTGACGCGTCAGCGATTTGCGCGTGCCGCAGCCTCGCAGCCAGGCTGGTGTGTGTAGACATTGCAAATTATCGGTGCCTTCTCGACGCCCGCCGCACTTGGTGTGCGCGGTCGAAGCTGGCCGGCCCAGTCCCCGCAGCGGCGGGCTACACACCACTCACTTCTCCTGGCTAGTCCTCTAGAGGGGGCGTGCTAGCGGCTGTCACACGATACTTCCGGTTTTTCGTGTGGCCGAAATTTGGATTTCACGGTACAAATTGGGCGTGGGACCAAAACGACGATTTCTTGTGCCCTGTTTGGGAGCCGCACCGGCGAGGTTCCGCGTATCACGCCCCGCAACAACGACAAAACCAACTAGCCCGATGGACAAATGGAAAGGCGCGCCATTGATGAGATACTTCGACGGAATTGGCAAATCGGCCTCAGTAGGATTGCTTGCGTTGCTTGGTGTCGCGTCTTGCCTGCTGGCCTTGGACGAAGATTCTAAAACAACCAGTCCCACTTCGCCGGTGCCTCAAGGCAGGCAGGCCGCGCATTTGGCACTCGCCAAACAAGAGTCGCCGGGATCCGCGGCGGCCAGCAGCCTTTCCTCCAAGACATCCATCGATTCTCAACGTGCTAAAGCGCTTCTTCAGCGCATGTTCGAAGTGGAAGATGATCAGACGAGAGCCGAAACGATTTTGCGTTTTGCAGAAGACATGTACAAACAGATTTCGCAGGATATTCAGGACTATACGTGCGTGATGGTCCGCCGAGAACGCGTCAATGGACGTCTTTTGGGTTACGAGTATTTTCGTGCAAAAATCCGTCATCAGCAGAGTACGGGCGACCGCGTGACGACTCCGTTCAGCGTCTTCCTTGAATTTCTCAAGCCGGATCGCGTAAAAGGCCGCGAGGTGATTTACGTAAAGGGAGAGCACAACAACGATGCAATTGTGCGCCATGGAGGCCGGCGCAGTCCCAATATGACTTTGCAACTCGACCCGACTAGTCCGGTCGCCATGGAAAGAAATCGCTATCCGATCACGGAAATCGGCATCAAGAACTTGCTGCGACGCTTGATCGAAGCACTCGAGCTGGAATTGAAACGGGGTGATATTCAAGTCAAGATCTATGAAAACGCCAAGATCGAAGACCGCAGGTGCATCCACATCCAGTTAAGACATCGAGAAAAACGTCCCGATGACCGTTTCTGCAGAGCCATCGTGTTTGTTGATGAGCGGTTGAGTCTTCCAATCTACTTTGCATCGTACGACTGGCCGAAAGAAGAAGGTGGAAAACCGAGGCTACTCGAAGAATACGCCTATACCCAACTCGAACTGAATGTTGGCCTGACAGATAGCGACTTCGATCCGAAGAACCCGAAATACCATTTCCAGGATCGGACAGAACGGCCAGACGACGACAGTGCTCCGGGTCGCCCTGGGGATTCCGACAGTTCAGAGACCGACCAACCAGCTGCGGCAATATCGGCGTTGCCTGTCGCGTCGACGACGACATCAGCCAGTACGACACCCCGACCACGGGGCGTGACGACCAGGGCACCGACGACTTCATTATTCAGGGGGCCGCCGACAAATGCACCGCAGCCGATGGCACCGAACCAGATTTCGGCACCCGCATCGAGGAGTGCCTGGCGCCACCATTCCATCTTCTGTTCGATGATCCAGGAATTCCCGCCACCGACCGAGGCCGTAAAGCCGACCCGATTTCCTTGGCAATAGTTTGAGATGGCCCCCATCGTGCCAACTCCGCCCAGGCCATGGAGTTTTTCGACAACCAGCGTTTTCGCACCCTGGCGAGCTGCGGCGATTCCGGCCGGCTCGCCGGCCGTGCCACCACCGATAACGACGACGTCATACCGCCCGAGGACAGGCAACGAGCGAGCATCTTGCACAACCGTTCCGTCTTCCTCACCAGAACGTAGGCCTGTCAAACATTCTCGCACATCGCCGGTTGCAACCGGATTAACGACCGGCCTGCCACGCAGCCTGACGCCGGCGGGGACCGGCAGTGCGTCAGTCTCCCTTGCCACGATCTTCCCGAACCGAGTTCCGAGATCGATCAAAGCCAAGGGGCGCATCAACTCGCGCGCACAGGCTCGCGTTACGTCCGCACATCCCCCGAGCACGAACAGCCGCTGAACCTCCTTCGGCCGCAATGCATCGATTGGCAGCGAATCAGCGTCGTGCCAGATTCCTTTATAGGTCCTTCGTCCAAACATTGGATCGGGTGGAACTCGAAAAAGAACATCGGAGGTGAATTGCTGATCCGGATGATATGTCAGGGTCCGCGCCTGCTGTTCGACAGTGGCCCACGATGGGTCATCGTCCGCGGTCATTGGCAAAGAAAACGTGTATTCGATGATCGGATAGAGTCCCAGGTCGGCGGACTGGCGGACCATACCGACGAAAGCGGGTTCAAGGCCTTGATCGCAATCCGGTCCAGCAGCAGGCAAACAGGTCCCGGCTGCAGTTCCAAACCTCTTGTAGCGTCCGGGATTACGCCATGTCCCGCTCGGCAAGCGGGACCTACCTGGACCACCTTACGATCAATGCCGACGTTTGCCTTTTTTGTGAAAGAATAGACCGTTTTTGCAACAACGACGAAGACAAATGCCTAATAATGAATAGCAAATCCTATTACAGTTACAGAAAAAGGAATAGCCGTTCACGCCGCTGGGGTCTGACGCAATTTTCGGCGGAGAAAGCGTTTCTTTACGCGAACGCATCTTGTCGCCGAAAATGGGTCTGACCCCTTGGAAGCGAACCGGCGGCCTACATTCCGTGAACGGTTACAAAAAGGAAGTGAGAATATGACTATGACAATGAAGCGAAGGACATTCATCCGCGTCGTTGGCGGGATCGGTCTGACCTCAGCGCTGCCAATGCCGTATGCGTTTGGGGCTGGAAAGGCGAGGCACGCTCAGACCGGTGTTCTGGTCGAGGCCGCGGGCTTTGCCAAACACGGTGGATGGAAGCTCGATACCCAACATTATCAGCAAATGGGCGGCTTTTACTTGCTGGCACATGGAATGGGCACGCCTGTTGAAGATGCCATGACCAGCGTGATGATTCCAAAGCCGGGAAGATGGTATGTCCATGTGCGAACGCGGAACTGGTGCCCAGGCAACTGGCAGCCTCCTGGCCGATTCAAAGTCCGAATCAATGGAAAATCGCTCGATTCGGACTTCGGAACCGGCACGGAAAAGTGGAGCTGGCAGAGTGGCGGTCCGGTGGACATCGAATCCGCAGGCCCGATCGAGGTTCGCTTGGAAGACCTTACCGGTTTTGATGGCCGTTGCGATGCAATTTACTTCTCCCAAGAAGCGTCGCCCGATCTTCCCAATGTTGATCTTGTCGAGTTGGCCGCCTGGAAAGACCGATTGGGTGGCCGAGCAGGCAAGGCGATCGAACAGCAGCAATTTGATGTTGTTGTTGTCGGCGGTGGAATAGCGGGGTGCGCGGCGGCACTGGCCGCAAAGTCGCAGGGCCTGAAGGTCGCGTTGATCCAGGATCGTCCCGTCTTCGGGGGCAATGCCAGCGAAGAGATCCGCGTGCACACGATTGGCATTCCCGGAAAGGGGGTGGAGATCATCAAGACGATCGACACACCGCACTACCCAAACGGTCACTCCAGCGCCAAAAGAGCTCAGCGGAAACGTGAGGCGACGATGGCCTCATCCGGCATTGATCGTTTTCTTCAGCATAAAGCGATCGGACTCGAAAAGCATGGCGATCGCATCGCCGCCGTCGAAGCACGCGAGGTGGTTACGGGAACGATCCGCCGCTTCCGGGCCCCGGTCTTTATCGATGCGACCGGCGACGGGTGGCTCGGTTACTGGGCGGGAGCGAAGTTCCGTCAAGGCCGCGAGGCCCACAGCGAATTTGGAGAGGCCTGGGAGAAACACGGCGACTTGTGGAGTCCGAAAACGCCCGACAACCGAGTCATGGGGGCGACCCTGCTCTGGAACTCAAAGTCCACGACCGAACGCTCGGTCTTCCCGGACGTCCCTTGGGCAAAGCCCGTGGCGAACGGACATCAGGCGCTCAACGGGGAATGGTTCTGGGAGTATTCCGACCCGGACCTGAATCAGGTGAAGGATGCCGAACGAATTCGGGACCATCTGCTGCGAGCGATTTATGGCTCGTTCGCAAACGCCAAGAAAGATCCGAAGAACGCCAACATGACGCTCAAATGGGTCGCTCATATTGCGGGCAAGCGGGAATCGCGGCGACTGGTCGGCGATTACACCTACACCATGCACGACATGACCGAGCGGCGCAAGTTCGAAGATGCGGTCGTGGAGGAGATACGCGATGTCGATTCCCATTATCAAATCGCGGTGACCGGATCTCCCGTGACGTTCCTCTCCAAAGCGTTGTTTTTTGATACCAAGGGCATGTATTTCATCCCATTCCGCAGCCTCTGCTCGAAAAACATCAGCAATCTCATGATGGCGGGCCGTTGTTTTAGTTGTTCACACATCGGCCTGTGCGGGCCTCGGGTGATGAAAACCTGTGGTCAAATGGGGATCGCCACCGGTTATGCCGCCGCACTGTGCCGCAAATACAGTGCGACGCCGCGAGAAGTCCGGAAAAACCACATCAGGGAACTGCGGCGGTTGATCGGCTATGACTCGGACAAATAACGACGAGACACTCATGCAAAGGAGCCACCAATGCGCGCACGACGAATTGTTTTCGTGCTGATCGCAACAGCCTTCCTGACCCCGGTTTCGGATCCGCTCCGGGCATCCGACGCCCCACCGACCGAGCAGACAAAGACGAGTTACTATCTCATTGGAAACTCACTCACATGGGATACAATCCCAGGGTTTCTGGACGGCGACGTCCAATGGCATGTGGATTGTGGCAAGAGTTTGCCTTACATCTTCGAGCATCCCGAAGCTCCCTGTGTAAAAAGCTCGACTCTTTGGCCCAACGCTTTGAAGAACAAGCAATACGATTTTATTTCCGTTCAACCGCACTATGGCTCCACCTTGAAGCAGGATGTCAGCGTGATTTCCCATTGGATGAAGCTGCAGCCCAACGCAGTATTTGTCATTCATTCTGGCTGGGCACGTGCAGCGACGCGTGCGGAAGAATACGCCAACAAAGAGACAACACAAACGCTCGTTCACTCTCCTGCCTATTTTAGTGCGTTGATCGCGAAACTGGAGGAAATGCACCCGACGCGAAAGTTCCGCCAGACTCGTGCAATCGACCTGCTGGATGAAATCGCCAGAGATATCAAGACCAAAAAAGCTCCCTTCAAGAACATGAACGAGCTTCACCGAGACAAAATCCACATGAAGATGGAGACCGGGCGTTACCTGATGCACAACGCCATGCGTATCGCATTGGGACAACCTATTTCCGACAGAGGATTCAAGAATCTAAAAGAGTCACACAAGCAGTACTTCAACAAGCTCTTGAAGGCCCATGGGGGCATTAGCCAGACAGCCTGACAGCCAAGCAACACAAGGCAAGGACCGAAATAGTCCAGGTTGCAATGACGCTGCGGAAGGAGTCAGACGCTTCTTGTTTTTCGCGAGCGAAGCACTTCCTGAACGTTGTGAATTGGCACTCGAAAAAAGGTGTGCCCGATCGCGCGCATTCAACCTGTCCTGTCAGACGGCCAAGAGGCCACGAAAGATTAATGCATGCCCCAGGCCACCCCAGACTAGCGACGACAATAAGACGCGTCCGGCCGAACCCATGTGAAATGAGTTTGAATTGCGACAATGCCAGAACGGCAATGCCTTCAAGAGTTCTTCAGCGGAACAAGAAAGTAGTCTCATGAACCGATTGATGCTCTTGATCCTTGTGCTATGCACGCAAGCCCCCGCGTTCGGCGTCGATGTGTTTGTATCGCCTGCCGGTGACGATGGCGGTCCAGGAACCTTCGATCGGCCTTTCCGCACGATTCAGCAGGGCGTTGACCGACTGGCGCCGGGTGACACATGTTATGTGCGAGAAGGGGTTTATCGTGAGAGTGTGACGATCAAGAAGGGGGGGATCGATGGACAACCGATACGTCTGTGTGCGTATCCTGGTGAACGCCCCGTGCTAGATGGAACCGAACCGATTCCCGGTCCTTGGCACCGTGCCGGTGACGGCGTTTTTGCGACAAGGTCGCCCTTGAAGATAGAGCAGTTGTTTGCGGGCAATGTCATGCTGACCGAGGCTCGCTGGCCGAACTGCACGCCCGAGAAAATGCTCACGCGCCAAGGCTGGGCACCAGTCGGCCCGAAGAGCAAGTACGGTGAACTTCAATCTCCGGAGCTTGGCGAGACGGGTGTCGATTGGAACGGGGCGATGGCTGTTTTGAATGTGGCACATCAGTTTTGGACCTGGAGCCGCACGGTCGCCGGTTATGTACCCGGCAGTGACAGGCTCCCCTATACAATCACCATGAACCCATTCCATTCCGAGAACCGAACATGGTGGGCCGACGACTACTTTTTCCTGGTAGGCAAACGGGAGGCTCTGGACGCTGAGGGGGAGTGGCTTGCGACCGCCGAAGGAAATCTCCTTTTGATTCCGCCACACGGAAGCGATCCGGGTACATTGAATCTTCGCGCTAAACAGCGAAACTACGGAATAACCGGCAAGAACCTGCGATTCGTCGTGGTCTCGGGAATCAGCTTTTTCGGTTGTTCATTCCGCTTGAGCGCCTGCGAAGATTGCGTGGTCGAGTACTGCCATCTGCTCTACCCATCCCATGCACGGGGGATTCCCGAATCCGAGGAGGATGGAAAGAAGCATTCAGCTCCCGGAACGGTGGTTTCCGGACGTCGGAACAGAATTCGCAGTTGCGCGTTTGAACATTGCCCAAACTACGGAGTGGTGCTGCGAGGTGAGCGGAATGTGATCGAGAATTCAATTATTCACGACGTTAATTGGTCCGGCACCTTATTCTACCCGGCCGTTTCTCTGCGAGGGGATAAGGGCATTGAACGACCCGCCAATATTGCCAGGCACAATACGCTCTACAATGCCGGCAACGCGATCGTGACCTGCAGCGGGCCAGCGAGTGTTGTGGAATACAACCATGTACACCACGGTGGCCTCATCAGCTCGGACGTATCGCTGATCTACACATCGATGCCGGCCGCCGATGGCGTGGAGTTTCGTTACAACTGGGTGCACGATTCCCTGTCGCCGCACCTTTCACTCGGGATCCGTGGCGACGACAAAACGCGTGGCATACGCATCCATCACAACGTTGTCTGGAACGTGGCGAAAGACGGTATCATCGCCAAAGGTGGGCGGAATCGAGTCTACAATAACACGTGTTTCGCGAACGGAAATAGTGACATTTGTTTTTATTCCGGGCCCGAGCCGGACAAATGGTGGCAGAAGCATGTCAAAGCGTATAAGCACCAGAACGAAGACAGCTTGCTTGTGAACAACTGTGCAAGGGCCATCGTTTCCGTACGTCGCCGCGTGCAGCCGCCCCTTCCCGGAGATTGTTCGAACAATTTCACCGGCCCTGATGCGAAGCTGGTCGCGCCCGGCTCTTTCGATTTCCGCCCGCTCCCCAATTCTCCATTGGTTGATGCGGGACGCGTGGTGGAGGGGATCACGGCTCCCTTCAAAGGCGCGGCTCCGGATGTCGGAGCGTATGAATTGGGAGGCGAGCGCTGGTTGCCCGGCCATCGCAACGGGCTCTGGCTATGTCGGGCCGGAAAGAACTTCTCGATCCGGCTGAACCTGCCAATACTCGAACCGATTCAGATTCGAGTGTTGCAGGCGGATGCGAAGCGTGCTCTGCTGCATTTCAGTCCGAGCAACTGGTTCCAACCCCAGTTAGTCGAGGCGGCCTCGATCGATTCGGGACCTGTGACGTTCCAGACGGACCCATGGGGAAGTGTCGTCGTTTCGGACATGTCGGCAGTCTCCGGTCTGTCGGATGCGCGTGCGATTTTCCCAAAACCGGACCTCGCGTCGGCGCGCGTGCTCGACTCTCAACCAAAATACGATTATGAA
>JAJSAJ010000114.1 GCA_024274855.1 Planctomycetota bacterium
ATTTGTCGGGCTGAGCCGCCGGAGACAAGTCGTGGCCGAGATAGCGAACACGGTACACCATATACCAGATCCGCTTACGCTCCATCTTCACATTGGGGCGTGGAACATCAACCATGATCATCCGCAATGGCTTAAACGAAAACTCAAGATTCCAAACCACTCGACGCAACGTTGCCAACTTCGCCCGTTCATAAACGGTCTGGGATTTCGCCGTAAAATTCGGCTTCCAGTCGAGTTTCGGAAGCCCTTGCACAATCTCCACCAGCTCGGAAGGTCCGGAGAAAGTCTCCTCGTATTGTGGGTCAGAGGGGATCACCGTCAGCACGCCCGGTGCATACGGCGAGTCTTGTCCTCGTGCGGATGATGCGGGTGCGAGATTAACCAACAACAGCACGCTGAACGATACAGCTGATCGCCAAACCATGGATGGATCCTGACTCTCTTCGAGGGAGGACATTTGTTCGAAAAGCAAAAACTTACAAGATGGACCAGGCCTTCAGTATAATTACCCAGATTTCCTATAATCAAGGGTCTCTGTGACCGATATGTTCAAACCGGCATACAGCTAACCACTCAAGATAGCATAGTCCATTTATTCGGCCCCGCTCGAAATTCGCCGCAAATGACCACTTTAGGGGGAGAGATGAGTTAGTGCGACACAAGTAGGTCCGGCTTGCCGAGCCGGACCAGCAGCGCCAGACAGGGCCATCGCACTAAATAAATACGGGGCCATGAGGGCGTCGCTTTCCCATATTTTGCGACAGCAAAGCAAGCCGTTTCAAGTCCAATGGCCAAATACGATGCCGTGTTGGAAAAGTCAACCACAAGATATTGGGCTGGTAGCAATACAGCTATACCAGATTAAGTGCGATGGCCCAGGAGCGCCAGGTACGTTTCCACTTCCAGTCCCGCCCGGCAGGCGGTACCTACTGGCACACGGCGTCTATTGACGCGGCGTCTACTGGCGACGGGATTCCAATTCAGTGGAACTGGCTGGCCGACTGGCGGTTGTGGAAGTCGCCGTGGATTCTACTGATTCCGAGCTTGGTGGAATGAACCGAATCGAGCTAATCAGCGTCCGATCTGCAGCACCAAATCGTTCAATCAATTTGGATTCGAGCGTAGAAACACACGACGCACGACGCCCATCCTTTGCATACAAGTGGTAATAAACCCACTGAATCGGCAAATCGGATACCGTACCGGCCACAACCACCCGCAGGATATGAATGTCGTTATTGGTAACTTTTTCGGAGGCGGTAACAAATTGCTCGAAAGCGTCTCCTAACACACGCTTGATATCTGCCTGGAACTCGATCATTCCGAACTTCTCCTCGGTCTCTAGCGGGAGAAGCATCGACAGATTGCACTGGGCCACCAATTCACCCCGGTCGACCATTCGAAAAATGGCCACATCGTGCCGGTCAACCATATTCTGCCACGATCGTTCCAGCAGCAACTGGAACCCGGCAAGCCTGGATTCAAACTCGAGTAACTCGGTTGCCTTGGCTGCATGGAGATCCAAATCGGCCAGCACATCATCGTGCAATTCGGCCACTAAATCCGTGGGCTCGGCATTCACGCGTAACTGCACGGCCACATCGAACCCTGGCTGAGCGTGCCCGATCGACCGATCTTCCTGAAGCGATGCGGCCAACCACGTGATCCGTTTTCGCTTCAGGTTGAAGGCGTATTTTGCCGCCAGCTCGATTTTACTGGAAACGCCACCCACTGCTCCGTGAACGGTCCCTGTCATGTGGACAATCGCAAGTCCGTCCTTCATGGAATGTAATCGGCAGTCGACATCCGATTCACTGATTTCATCCAACCCCAGCAAGGGTGCCAAGTAGTCGGTTTTCAGTTTCCAGTGGCTCCCGAGCGTCACCACTCGATTCGGCAAGAGCCGGTCAACAATCGCCGTGTTATACGGCACATTGATCAGGTCCAACTCATCGCGTCGCAATGGCCCCATGGGCGAGAAAACGACCACATTGCCTGGCTTCGAAGCAGAAACGGCCACAATAGCGCGATCCTCTCGCAGTCGGGAGGTGACAGAATCGTCACGATACTTGATCGCTGCGTTCGCCGTCTTATAGGCTCGCACGGTCTCGGTGGGCACCCCTTTCTCGCCGGAGAGCTTGGTCGGCCGCTCAGCGTATTGCAAATGCGCGTCAACGCTGACCGGCGTTTCAGTGGTCTGCGTCCCATCGCCATACAGTTTTAGTTCACCGGTAAGGGTCAGTGTAATTTTTACCTGCCGGCAATCACCTTCCCCCCATACGGGTCGAAGCAAGACGGTTGTCACTTGGGAACCTGCCCAAACCGTATGCAATGACGTGCACACAAGGCAAGCAATGACAGCGCCGGATAGAGTAAAATGAGACCATCTAGTTACACTGAAATGCTGAGAAGACATGGATGCGTCCCAAGGTTTGTCATAAATCGACGAATACGAGCCAGTCAGACGGCGATTTGGCACGCAATTCGCACTTTTCGGCTTCTAGACTTACTTTCCGATGTCAGCTGGTCCGGAACACATTCCGAGCCTAAGACACATTCGGTAGATCGACTATTGACTGACAGGTGGTCCAGTCGAAACCCCGAGGATTATTTCGTGTTTCCAAGCATTCCTTGAGGAACTCGGCGTTGTCTAAAGGGTTTAACAGCCTGCGACAAGACGGTTTTCAAACGTAGTGGCCTTTCGTTGTACTTGCGGGACGCGTTGTTTTTCACGGCTATTGGAAGGTCGCGGCACGGGCGCCCACTCGTCATGTGGGCATGTAGCCGACATACACGGGCCCGCCGACAGGCAAGAACGTGCGGGAAACTGCTAATTAAATGCTTGCTATTTCGCGAGTTACATGCGATATTGGCCGCTGCCACAAT
Organism: Planctomycetota bacterium; assembly: GCA_024274855.1. Taxonomy (GTDB): domain Bacteria; phylum Planctomycetota; class Planctomycetia; order Pirellulales; family Pirellulaceae; genus JAJSAJ01. Next base: position 2,887 of record JAJSAJ010000114.1, read on the forward strand.
TTAGTTGCGAACTTTCTTGAGACAGATTGCCACTTTAGTGGGTATAGATTAAGGCCTGGAGAAATCGGGCACCGGAAAGACTGAAAGGCATCGGTGCAGGCGTGGAACGTTAGTAAATAACAGGTTTTTCAGCGTTAATACCGACGATCTGTCCTCGGTGGCGGAAGGCTGAAGCAGAAAGAATAGATTTGGTGCGCCGGAACGTTGACGACAGGTTTGGTGACGAAACGCGGAGCGTTTCGATTTACTTCAATTTGAAGAACCAGGCTTCGCAAGTGAACGTACTGGATTATCGGCTGACGACCACCTGACGGGGATTGTCAGTCCGGGAGTGTCCCGGGATGGGACGCCATTCCCAAAATTGGATTGGATTTCAGGAGGCGATGGGAGTCGCAGGGAACGCTTCTGGAATCATCCCGTCACAGGAAGAGGTTTGCCATGCATTCCGACTATCACATCCCCGCATTGCGAGAGTTGTGCGACCAGCAAGTTCGATTTGCTCCGCGAGAGAGGAAGATTGAGCAACTGGATCAAGCCGAGCGGCTGATCCACGAGATCGATCCGGGGCGCACGTACACCTATGAATACCTATGTTTTCGCATCACTGGCTATCGGCCGGAGCTGGTTGCGAACGTCTCAATGAGTGGTGCGGACGCTCGCCATGATCTTCGGCTGCTGATCGAGGACCTTTCGGATTCGGCCGATATTTATGCAGCCGAAGCCGGCCAGCCGGTCCATACGGTCGACGACCTGGCTCGCATGTTCCACGTATCGACGAAGACGATTTCGCGATGGCGCAATCAGGGGTTGGTCAGTCGCCGCTTTCTCTTTGACGGTCGCAAGCGAGTCGGTTTCCTGAAGCAGAGTGTGGAGCGATTCATCGCGAACAATGAAGAGCGAATTCGGCGGGGCGAGCGATTCAGCCAGCTCACATCATCAGAGCGTCAGGGGATTATCGACCGGGCCAGGCGGCTCGCTCAGGCGGGTGGCGGCCCGGCCGAGGTAACGCGTCGCATCGCCAAACGCATGAATCGGAGTGTCGAGACCATTCGATACACGCTGAAGCACTTTGATCAAAAACACCCGGGATTAGCGGTTTTCCCGGGCCACACAGGCCCCTTGACCGACGAAATGAAGCGAAAAATCTACCAGCAGCATCGCCGAGGGATCGCAATTGACGCGTTGGCCAAGCGGTACGGTCGAACCAAGACGGCCATTTACCGAATCGTCAACGAGATGCGGGCTCACCGAATTCTTGAGCTGCCGTTGGACTACATGTACAACGAGGAATTTGAGCAGCCCAATGCAGACCGGCGAATCCTCGGGACCGCGCCAACTTCGGATGTTCCGCGCAAGAAACCGCGCGTGCCGAGTGGTCTGCCGCACTACCTCGCTTCACTGTACGACGTGCCATTGTTAACACGGGAACAGGAACAGCACCTGTTCCGCAGGTTCAATTTCCTGAAATACCGGGCAGCCAAATTGCGTGAGCAGCTTGAGCCGAGCTGCGCCAAGAGCGGCTTAATGGACCGAATCGAACGATTCTATGACCAGGCAGTGAAGACCAAGAACCAGATTGTTCAGGCCAATCTCCGACTCGTTGTATCGATTGCCAAGCGCCATGTTAACGCAACCGACGATTTCTTCGGACTGGTCAGTGATGGCAACATGTCGCTGATTCGGGCCGTGGAAAAGTTCGATTACAGCCGTGGAAACAAGTTCAGCACCTATGCCAGCTGGGCCATTATGAAGAACTTTGCTCGGACAATTCCCGAGGAATACAAACATCGAGATCGATTTCGAACGAGCCACGACGAGATGTTTACCGCTCGAGAAGACGCCCGAACCGATCAGCACGAACTGGAAAGTGCTCAGCATCTTCGCCAGTACCAGATCCGTCAAATCCTATCTCGGCTTGACGAACGCGAACAAAGAATTATCATTAGTCGGTTTGGGCTGGACCACCGCGAGGAACCGCAGACACTCAAGGAAGTCGGCAGTCGCATGGGCGTGACGAAGGAACGAGTTCGGCAGATTGAAGCCCGAGCCTTGACTAAGTTGCGACTGGCTGCCGAGCAGGAACAGATTGATTTACCGGACTGACTGGCCGGCACAGCACGTCGGTCAGCCATGGCGAGTGTCTGCCAAGCACTGCGAGGTGAAGCCATTGCTCGCATCATGGGTGCCCCTAGCTAGGGGATCTAATCACACGGGAGGTTTACTGGCGCTTTAGTTAAGCTGCGCGAGGTATCGGGGATGCCGAGTGGCATCGACGTGCGCGTCGCTTTCCGGGGTGGCGGGGCAAGCACCTTTTTTCGTGGTGGGAGCCAGAATCAACCCGTTTCTTTTTTGGAGCTTCATGCAATTTTGGCATGCTTTTTTCCGCGTCCATATTGCATGGTAGCCGAGCTTCGTTATATTTACTGGTTTTCGCAACTCGAATGGTGGGCCAGCGTAGCTCAATTGGCAGAGCAGTTGATTTGTAATCAACAGGTTGTGGGTTCAAGTCCCTCCGCTGGCTTCGGCTCCTGCCAAGCAAGCGAGAGGAGGGCGTTGCAGCGTGCAACCAGGACTGCTTTCCGGTTGGGAAGCGAAGTGATAACGGGGGGTTTCCCGAGCGGTCAAAGGGGTCAGACTGTAAATCTGATGGCGAAGCCTTCGTAGGTTCGAATCCTACACCCCCCATTTCAGCTAGCGCTTGTTAACATGGAAGGCTTGCCTAGCGGTCGGCAGGGGTCCGGGTAGGGGAAAGCGGGTGTAGCTCAATGGTAGAGCCACAGCCTTCCAAGCTGAAGACGAGGGTTCGATTCCCTTCACCCGCTCTCGATTGTCGGCTGCTGTAGCTCAGTTGGTAGAGCGCGTCCTTGGTAAGGACGAGGTCACGGGTCCGAGTCCCGTCAGCAGCTCTTGTTGGTGGAGAGCTCGAACATATTCGTGTTTCTTGTAAGTGGTATGTATTTGTCCATCGGAGCGTGAGAAACGAAGGACTGGAAAGAAAGATTGCAGGTGTAAGGTACAATGGCCAAGGAAAAATATCAGCGCGACAAGCCGCACGTTAACATTGGAACGATCGGTCACATTGATCATGGAAAAACGACATTAACTGGTGCGATCCTGGCAGTCCAGGCAAAGAAGGGGCTTGCCGAGTTCAAGACCTACGCCGACATTGCCAAGGGCGGTACGGTTCGCGACGAAACCAAGACCGTCACGATCGCCGTTGCCCACGTCGAGTACGAGACGCCCAATCGTCACTATGCTCATATTGACTGTCCGGGCCACGCCGATTTCATCAAGAACATGATTACCGGTGCTGCCCAAATGGACGGAGCGATCCTGGTTGTCTCAGCCGCGGACGGTCCGATGCCTCAGACCAAGGAGCACGTGCTTCTGGCTCGGCAGGTAGACGTGCCGGCAATCACCGTCTTCCTGAACAAGATCGACTTGGTCGATGACGAGGAATTGCTTGACTTGGTCGAGATCGAAGTGCGTGAATTGCTCGACAAGTATGGGTTCCCGGGTGACGACATTCCGATCGTCCGTGGATCGAGCAAGGCAGCTTACGAGCACCCCGAGGATCCGGAAGCGAACAAGTGCATTGGCGAGTTGCTTGAAGCCGTCGACTCGTATATTCCCGAGCCCGAACGTATTGTTGACAAACCGTTCCTGATGGCGATCGAAGATGTCTTCTCGATCGAAGGCCGAGGCACGGTTGCCACGGGACGAATCGAGCGGGGTCGTGTCTGCGTTGGCGACGAAGTGGAAATCGTCGGATTGACGAGTGAGAGTCGCAAGACGACGTGCACCGGCGTTGAGATGTTCCGCAAATTGCTCGACGAAGGCGTGGCTGGCGATAACGTCGGATGCCTGCTTCGTGGCGTCAAGCGGACCGAGATCGAACGTGGCCAGGTCTTGGCCAAGCCAGGATCGATCACTCCACATACTAAATTCGAGGCCGAAGTCTACTGTCTTTCCAAAGAAGAGGGTGGCCGACACACACCATTCTTCAGCGGCTATCGTCCGCAGTTTTACTTCCGAACGACCGATGTCACAGGCACCGCCAATCTGGTTGATGCGGAAATGTGCATGCCGGGCGATAATGTGAAACTGACCGTCGAACTGCACAAGCCCATCGCACTGGATGATGGCGTGCGATTCGCAATTCGCGAAGGCGGCCGCACGGTCGGTTCGGGCGTGGTTACCAAGGTTGTTGAGTAAACGACTAGATTCTCAGTCCGGAATAAACCGCAGGGGTGTAGCTCAATTGGCAGAGCGCTGGTCTCCAAAACCAGAGGTTGCGAGTTCGATTCCCGCCGCCCCTGCCATTTTCCGTTGATGGGAATCTTTTGGATTACTGAGCCTGTGTCGGGTGATCGCACTCTTCGCGTGATTCATCTGTTTTGGGTATCCGTTACGACTGCGGAATGACTGCGGTTTATCGATTGCCGCTGTGCAGTACGAACCTCAAAGATCGTTAAGTTTTTGACAAAGTTCCAGCGACCAACGGGAGCGGGCCATTGGGGCCCCGATCGGTAGCTTGGATTTGGTTGCGGCCCTGCCGCTCTGTGCTGCATGTGGATCGTGAGACAGCCTGATGGCAAAAGAAAAAACACTGACCACGCTTACTTTTATCCAGGAACTCTTTCAGTTCGGCGCCTACAAGCGCACGCAGGGCCGCGTCGCAAGACAAGTCACCTGTGCAACGGTCTGGGTTACGTTCGCCCTCGGCGCGTGGCGCATGTGGGTCATGCTGGGTGCCGGCTCGAGCTACCGCTATTACGCGGCTGGCACCCTTCTGGCGATCGGGCTCTGGCTTGGCTACCGCCTGGTGAACATCCCTCAGTTTGCTGACTTCTTGATTGCAGTCGAAGCGGAGATGAACAAAGTATCTTGGCCATCGCAGGCCGAGCTGATTCGAAGTTCGATTGTTGTGATTTTCGTGATTTTTGCCCTGGCCGCCGTCCTATTTGGATTTGATGTCGTTTGGCGGTCTTTGTTCGTATTGATCGGCGTTCGGCCCGGATAGGTTGCTCGATCGGCGGCACTGGATTGTCCAAACGCCGCCTGTTTCCTGTCGCGTCGTGTCCGTTTTTATTGTGAGGGTGGGAAGGTGTCCAGCGACCCCAAAGACCAGGATCTTCCATTGCCGACATCCGAGAATCCGACAGACCAGCCCGTGGATGACGCGTCCGATCCGGCTGACACGTCCGATGCCCCGGTCGCTCAGTCCGATCCAGCATCGGAGACGAACGATTCGGCCATCGATGAGCCATTGCCAGTCGATCCGGATGACCAACCAGATACCGGCACGGATCAAGAACCAGACAGTGTGGCTGAGCAAGAGGAAGTGGCTGAGCAAGAGGAAGTGGCTGAGCAAGAGGAAGTGGCTGAGCAAGAGGACGTGGCTGAGCAAGATACTGCCGAAGAAGATGAGCAGCCGGTCAAGCAGTGGTACATCCTGAAGGTGCAGCAGAACCGCGAACCATCGATCCGAGACGCGTTGGCTCGGCGAGTTAAGATCAACGGATTGGATGAGTATTTCGAGGAGATGATCGTCCCGACCGAAGATGTCGCCGAGTTCAACAAGAACGGAAAGCGCCGCATTGTCAAACGGAAGCTGTATCCGGGCTACATCATGGTCCACATGGTCTTGAACGACGACACATGGTTTCTGGTCCGGGAGACGCCGGGTGTCGGATACTTCACGGGATCGGCTGGAAAGCCGTCGCCGATGGAGGCTCATGAAGTCCAACGCATGATCAATCTTGGTAAGGATGCAGATACGGGCGAGACCCAGATCAAGACGGCAATTCCGTTCAAGATCGGGGATCGCGTTCGCGTGAAGGAGGGGAACTTCCTGAACTTCGAGGGGGAGGTTTCGTAAATTGACGAAGCGAATGGCCGCGTAACGGTAATGATCAACATTTTTGGTCGTTCAACACCGGTGGAACTGGAACATTGGCAAATTGAGTCGGTCTAGCAGCGGCAGTTGGTCACCGATTGTCGTTGACCGTACGTCGCTGGAACATCACAACGTGCAGAGACGAAATAGCGAAAGTCATGGCAAAACAACTCGCAGGACAGGCGAAGTTTCAGATCCCAGGAGGCCAGGCAACGCCCGCGCCGCCGGTAGGAACCTCGCTCGGTAAATTTGGTATTAATCTCGGACAGTTTGTCCAGCAGTTTAATGATCGCACGAAGGAGTACAACGGAACTCCGATCCCGGTCATTGTCAGCGTCTATTCTGACCGAACATTCGATTTTGTAACCAAGAGCCCTCCGGCCGCATCGCTGCTGAAGCAGGCTGCTGGAATCGCCAAAGGGGCCGGTGTTCCGAATCGGGACAAAGTTGGCCGCGTAACTCGGTCCCAGATTGATGACATCTGCCAGAAGAAGATGGCCGATCTTAACGCAAGAGATTTGGACCACGCGCGACGTATGATCGAAGGAACTGCCCGCAGTATGGGGCTTGAGGTTGTTGAAGGGTAAAACTGATGCCAAAGAATTCGAAGCAATATCGGGCGCAAGTTGAACAAGCGCCAAAAGAACCGGTCTCCTTGGAGAAGGCTGTTGAAGTGCTGAAAGGATTCAACCGCGCCAGTTTCGATCAGACGGTCGAAGTCCACATGCGACTTGGTGTTGATCCCAAGCAGGCGGATCAGATCATACGTGGCTCGATTGTCCTGCCACACGGCATTGGCAAGACGCAACGGGTTGTCGTTTTCGCCAAGGGCGATCTGGCGACTGCCGCAGCCGAAGCAGGTGCCGACGAAGTTGGTCAGGAGGATCTGGCAAAGCGGATCCAAGAGGGCTGGTTCGATTTTGACGCCTGCATCGCGTCGCCCGACATGATGGGCGTTGTCGGTCGACTCGGTCGTGTTCTGGGGCCTCGCGGCTTGATGCCGTCGCCGCGTGCGGGAACGGTCACGCAAGATGTGGCAAAAGTCGTCAGGGAGTACAAAGCCGGAAAGGTTGAATTCCGCAACGACTCGGGGGGCAATGTTCACGCCATGGTCGGCAAGCTGAGCTTTGAGAATGACAAGTTGCTGGAAAACATTCAGGCATTCGTCAGTCTGATTACAGGTATGAAGCCGGCCGCCGTCAAAGGAACGTTTGTTCGCGGGATATCCATTTGCGCGACCATGAGTCCAGGAATTCGAATTGCTGCTTAGTGCCGCACCTGGATCGCATGTCGCTGAAACCATCCACAATAGAGTGGCGTGAGCCGAAATGAGTAAATCCGTAAAAAACCTGATAGCTCAAGAAATCGCGCAGCGACTGCAGGGTGTCGAAGATGCATTGCTGGTCAACGTCGTTGGAATCGATGCAAATAAGACCGTGCAGTTACGGCGCGAGCTTCGTGAAAAGGACATTCACTTGCTAGTGGTCAAGAACAGCTTGGCCAGGCAAGCGACGGAGGGCACGCCCTTGGGTACTGCCTTTCGTAGTGCCGAAGGGACGCTTGCCGTCGTCTGGGGTGCCGAGGACTTCATTTCGCTAGTCAAGGAAGTCGTCAAGCTCGATCGGTCACCGACTTACAAGGCGTTTGAGGCACGGGGCGGCGTCATGGACGGCGATGCTCTGTCACCGGAACGAGTCAGGGAGATCAGCAAGTGGCCGAATCGACTAGAGCAATTGAGCATCCTATCGGGACAATTCTTGTCTCCGGGAGCCCAGTTGTCGTCACAGTTGCTCGCCCCCGGCGGTGCCTTGGCTAGTCAAATTGAGAAGAAAGCGGAATCGGAAGAAGGATCGGACTCCGCCTGACGCTGGTAGAAAACGGAAAACAGAGCAAGCTGTTGCGACCCAGCGGGACGGGTGCGCGGCAAATGCAAATCATGCGAGATTGGATTAACTTCAGCGATCCGTGCCGCTCCCGCGTGGCACCGTGTATTTCGAGAAAGGGAATCGTTCGCCATGTCTGACGACGTAGCCACAGCTGACTTCGCCCCTGAAATCAAAGAAATGGGCGACAAAATTGCGAGCTTGACTTTGAAGCAAGCCAAAGAACTGAGCGACTATTTGAAGGACGAGTACGACATCGAGCCCGCAACGGGCGGCGGCATGATGATTGCCGCCCCTGGTGCCGGTGACGGGGGTGATGCCGAGCCCGAACAGACCGAATTCGATGTTGTCATGACCGGTTTTGGCGACAAGAAATTAAACGTTGTTAAACTCGTGAAAACCATCACGGGTGGAACGTTAATGGAATCGAAGAAGCTGGTCGAGAGTGCGCCGGTCGCGATCAAGGAGAAGGTCTCCAAGGAAGAAGGCGAGAAGCTGAAGGCCGACCTGGAAGAAGCTGGTGCTTCAGTCGAGCTGAAATAGTTCAAGAACCCAGAAACGAGCATTCCGCTCCGAGCCTTCGGGCTCGGAGCTGGTCTGTAGGTTGTGCACGCTTGAATCCCTCGATCCGTACAATCCAAGCGCTAATCCGTGCTTGTCGAGTGCCTGGGGACTGGTGCGCGCAGACCGTTCACGCTGGATCCGTAGCCCTCCGATTCGTTCCCGTGTTGCGTAGCGGGGCACGATCCCCCTCGTTCGCGACTCGCTTTGCATGGAGCAATTTCTCCGATGGCAACTCCTGAACAACGTCGCTTGACACCGAGTCAAATTCGCCAATTTGGTACCGGTCGACAGCCGTTCGTGACGCCCGATCTGACACGTATTCAGACGGCCAGTTACTGTGCTTTCCTGCAAGATGACAAGGATCCCGAGCATCGCAAGGAACAGGGGCTCCAAGGGGTACTGAGTGAAATATTCCCGATTGAAAGCTATGACAAGCAAATCAATCTGACGTACATCAAGTACGAATTAGGCAAGCCCCGGTACACACCGGACGAGTGTCGTCAGCTGCGACTCACCTATGGGCGACCGTTTCGAGTCACGCTCAGGTTGAACAAAGATCAACCTGTCGAAGAAGAGGTTTATCTGGGCGACCTGCCTGTCATGCTCGGTGGCGGCGAGTTCATCATCAACGGTGCTGAACGCGTGGTTGTCAGCCAACTGCACCGTAGCCCGGGCGTCGATTTTGTGATGGAGCAGGACGGAACGTCGGATCGCAAATTGCCCAGCTGCCGGATCATC
>JAJSAJ010000115.1 GCA_024274855.1 Planctomycetota bacterium
GCCATCCGTGGGCCTACATCTTCCGCTCTTATCAGTGGGACGCCTTGCCATCCGTGGGCCTACACCTTCCGTCTTATCCGTGGGCCGCTCTGCCATCCGTGGGCCTACATCTTCCGCTCTTATCAGTGGGACGCTCTGCCATCCGTGGGCCTACACCTTCCGACTTATCCGTGGGACGCTCTGCCATCCGTGGGCCTACACCTTCCGACTTATCCGTGGGACGCTCTGCCATCCGTGGGCCTACATCTTCCGCTCTTATCCGTGGGACGCTCTGCCATCCGTGGGCCTACATCTTCCGCTCTTATCCGTGGGACGCTCTGCCATCCGTGGTCAGGAGTCGTCGCGCAGTTCGGTGGCCCGTTTGGCAGCGGCCACGACGGCGGCCATACACGCGGCTCGCATCCCGTGCATCTCCAACGCCTCGACACCTGCAATCGTTGTCCCTCCGGGGCTGGTCACGGCATCTTTCAGCGCGGCCGGATGCAGCTCGGACTGAAGCACCATTTCGGCGGCACCTCGCACGGTTTGCGCGGCCAGCATTGTGGCCACATCGCGTGGCAATCAGACGCGCACGCCTCCGTCGCTCAATGCCTCGATCATCTGATACACATAGGCCGGTCCCGAGCCGGACAGGCCGGTCACCGCATCCAAGTGGTGCTGGTCCAGCACCACGGCACGCCCGACCGCTTCGAACAGCTGCAAGACCACGTGCCGATCCTCTTCGGACGTTGCGGGTCCCAGGGCGATCGCCGCGGCGCCCTGTCCAACAAGGCTCGGGGTATTCGGCATCACGCGAACGACCCGTTCGGTGCCAAGCCAGTCGCACAATCGCTCCAAGGTCAGACCGGCCGCAATCGATATGACCAGCTGACCGTCGGTCATCACGTCACGGAGGCCGGTTGCCACGCTCGGCATCACCTGAGGCTTTACGGCCAACAGCACAATGTCGGCTTCGCGCACGACATCCGGGGCATCTTGCCCCAGCTGAATGTGTCCAACTTCGGCTTGGAACTTCTCACAAGCCGCCGCTGCCGGATCGTAGCCGCACAGCTGCTCGGTACCGACCAGACCCGATGTGAGCCATCCGCGAGCCAAGGCACGCGCCATCTGGCCAAGTCCGATCAATGCTATGCGCCGTTTGTCCATTGTCGTTCACTTTCGTGCAAAAATCGTTCGAGCACCCCCGAAAACCGATCAATCCGGGTGTCATGCTACGGAAAACGCGAGCCCTCCACAATGCTCCCCTCCCAAGAGGGGCTGCACCATTCACCGGCCGGCCACCGATCGGTCGAACTTTGGCCAGAACTGCCCTGGACGCTGGTCGCACATTTTGAGACACTCCCGCCGCTTTTTCGAAGCTGGCGGCGCCCGGATTGCGTCGGGATAGCAGGTTCGCGGACGGGCATTTCACCCCCGAGCTCGCGACCGGAAGGCACAACCGTTCCTTTTCCCCCGAGCCATCGAATTGGGTGGAGCCGGAGCATCCCGTGTTTAAAACGATAACCCATCAGGCGATTTTTTTCGTTGAAGGAGTGGTACCGTGAGATCGCATCGTCTACTCGGCCTTGCTTGCCTTGGTTGTTTCGTTATCGGTTCATCAGCCGCCGCCGCAGACAGCTGGAAGATGCCCAACTTAAACCCATTCAAGAAAGCGCCGGCCAAGCGGACTCGAGCCAGTGTGTCGGACAGCGCTCACCGATCCAGCTCGTTTCCCAAACTGACGTTGCCGACTTGGTCTTCCTCGAAACCGCGATCGAGGGTCGCCAAGAAACCATCGACTTTCGACAAGCTCAGCAGCAGCACAAAAAGCATGCTGACCAAGACAAAAGACTTCCTGACCCCATGGAATAAGAAGCCGAAGAAACGCAGATCGGCGAGCCGCACGTCGAAGAAGACCAAAAGCTCGTCATTCTTCACGTCCTGGTTTTCCTCAAAGCCGGAGCCCAAGAAGGCCAAGTCTGTTTCCGACTTCCTTGCTCAAAAGCGTCCGGGCTTCTAGGGGTGCGTGTCGGGGATGGCGCGACGCCCGCAAAGTTAATCTCAACCCCAACGCGGCCTTTTGCCACAACCAAGGTAGGGTGTGACAAGCTCGCGGCATTCACCTCGGCAACGGCAACCACGGTGTTGCGAGCGACGGCACACCACAATCATTGCCCTATAGTGACCGACGAGGGGGTAGGGTGTCAAGCTCGCTCCGTCAACGTAGGCAATCGGTAAGCTCATAACGCGAGCGACGGCACACCACAATAACTTGCCACGCAATTCATGGTGTGCCGGCGCTCGCCGTGAACGTTGCGGATGATGGAGAGTTTTCGACGGCGAGCTGGTCACACCCTACACCTACCACTCGGCCCGTCTCGGACCAGGTGTAGGGTGTCAAGCTCGCTCCGTCAACGTAGGCAATCGGTAAGCTCATAACGCGAGCGACGGCACACCAGAACACTGTGTCAAAACCAAATAGGTGCCGGCACGGTTTCCCCGCGTCCGACAGTCATTACAATGGCTGTCCATGACCACCGACTTGATTCTTGGAACTGCCGGACACATCGATCATGGCAAGACGTCGCTGATTGCGGCGTTGACCGGTGTCGATACAGACCGGTTGCCCGAGGAGAAGCAGCGCGGCATCACCATTGATCTCGGCTTTGCCGAGCTGTGTCTGGGCGACTTTCGTTTAGGGATCGTGGATGTCCCGGGCCACGAGCGTTTTGTGCGCAACATGCTGGCCGGGGCTACCGGCATGGATTTGGCCATGCTGGTGGTTGCCGCGGACGATTCGGTAAAGCAGCAGACACGAGAGCATCTGGACATCCTTCGTCTGCTCGATTTGCGTGCCGGGGTGATCGCAATCACCAAGTGCGACCTGGTCGAGCAGGAGTGGATCGAGTTGGTCGAGCAGGAGGTGCGCGAGCTGGTTGCGGGAACGTTTCTCGCTGATGCGTCCTGTGTCCGCACCAGTACAACGACCGGTCAGGGCATCGCCGAACTCCGCACGGAGCTGGCCGCTGCGGCCCAACAGGCTGTCAAAGCACGCCCCCGCGTCGCCCAGGGCGCTCCGTTTCGCATGCCGATCGATCGCACGTTCACGGTCAGCGGCCATGGGACGGTTGTCACGGGCAGTGTCAGCAGCGGGCAGGTGCATGTGGGGGACGCCCTGGTCATCGAGCCGGGCGCGTTGCAGGTGCGCGTTCGAGGCCTGCAGAACCACGACCGCACAACGGACCAGGTCCATCGCGGGCAGCGGGCAGCGATTAACCTAGGGGGTATTCACTATCTGCAGATCCAGCGAGGTCACGAGCTGGCCTCGGCCGGCCACCTCTGTCCCAGCCGCCTGCTGACCGTCCAGCTGCAAATGGTCGACTCGGCACCACGACCGCTGAAGCAACGCAGCCGCGTGCGCATTCACGTCGGCACGGCCCAACTGATTGCCACTGCGGTGCTGCTGGACCAGGATCGTGTCGCGCCCGGCCAACAAGCTCTGGCGCAACTGTTCCTGGCCGAGCCGGCGGTAACCACGTGGAAGCAACCGTTTGTGCTCCGTAGCGAGTCGCCAGTACAAACGATCGGGGGCGGGCAAGTCCTGGTCCCGAATCCCGAAAAGCTAACTCGCCACGACGCGTTGGCCCTGAGCTACTTGCGAGACTTGACGTCCGCCGATCCGGTCCGTCGCGCTTCCGCCTCGCTCTTCTTCGCGGGCCTGCGCAACTGGCAACCTGAATCGCTCGCCAGAACGGCCGGAATCGACGACCCGAGCGACGTGATTGCCGAGCTTGCCGAACAGGGCCTGTTGTGCACGGTACAGCTGTCGCCGACGCGAGTGCAGACGCTACACCGCGATGTTCTGCAACAACTGTGCGGACGCATCGAGCATGCGTTGGGAACCATGCACCAGCGTCACCCGCTCAGAACATCACTCGATCGGCAGATGGTCAAGCAGGCCTTTCGGTATCTGGATGAAGCGTTGCTGAACCACGCTTTCGCCACGTTGCGCCAAGCCGGTCGGATCCTGATGACCGACCGAGGTGTCGTCTTGAAGGGCCATGGCCCAAAGCTGTCCCAAAACGAGCGAAAGCTGCTTGGCGTCTTGGTCGAAACCTACCGCAGAGCCGGCCTGGAATCGCCCACGGTCAAGCAGATCCAACAGCAGACAACGAAGAACCAGGAGTCGGTGCCCCAGCTGATCGCCTTGGCCGAAGCGAACGGAGACCTGGTCGCCATCACTCCCGAATACTATGTTCACACGGATGTCGACCAACAGTTACGTGCGACACTGACCGAGCGACTATCGGAAGGTCCAGGCCTGACACTTAGCCAAATCCGCGAGCTCTTGAAGACGACGCGAAAGTACGCGGTACCGTATTGCGAGTTCCTGGATCGGATCGGATTCACCCAACGCCGGGGCGACCTCCGCACTCTGACTGGCCCCTGATTCGGTTCCCCGCCCGTCACCAGGTGCGGGCTTCGGCGAACGACAAAAACGGGCGCAACCGCTGACAGTGCCTGGCCGGCACGAGTACAATGAATCGGACGTTTGGCTCTGGGTGCCGGGACATACTTCACTCGCGACCCTGTGAGGCGCTTCGGGCGGCAGGGGCGCCAACCGACTTCGAGCTGCCTTACAGATTATGTAACCGTTCACGGAATGTAGGCCGCCGGCTCGCTTCCAAGGGGTCAGACCCATTTTCGGCGACAAAATGTGTTCGCGTAAAGAAACGCTTTCTCCGCCGAAAATTGCGTCAGACCCCAACGGCGTGAACGGCTACCAGATTATCTTGGGAGAGATCCGAACCATGTCGAATGTTTTTCGCAATATTCCATCGGTCAACGAGCTGCTTGACAGTCCCCCGTTACGTACGCTGGTCGAGCGGGTGAATCGCAACGTTGTCGTGTCTGGAGTCCGTGATTTTCTGGACAATCTGCGCAGCGAGGTCCCGACGTCAGCGTCCGATATTCCGTTGCCGACCGCTCGGGAGCTTGCCGAGCGAATCGCCCAGTGGATTTTGTACGAAGAGCGACCTTCGCTGCGACCAGTAATCAACGCAACGGGCATTCTGCTCCACACAGGACTGGGCCTAGCACCATTGGCCCCTCAGGCAATCGACGCGATGGTCAGCGTCTCGCGCGACTATGCCAGCGTCGAAATGGATCTGACCACTGGCCGCCGGTCACATCGGGTCGAGGCCGTCAGCCGACTGCTGTGCAAGCTGACTGGCAGCGAGTCGGCGGCGGTTGTCAACAACAACGCCGGTGCCACGCTGATCACCCTGGCGGCATTGGCCGCCGGTAAGGAGGTAATCGTGTCGCGTGGCCAATTGGTCGAAATCGGAGGTAGCTACCGTTTGCCCGAGGTGATGGAAGTCAGCGGAGCAAGGTTGCGCGAAGTCGGCACCACCAACCGGACTTGCATCGAGGACTATCGACAAGCGATTGGCCCGGAAACGGCGGCATTGATGCGCGTTCACACCAGCAATTATGTCGTACAGGGGTTCACCGAAGAGACGCCACTGGCGGAAATCGTCGCACTCGGTAAGAAACACCAACTGCCGGTGATCGACGACATTGGCTCGGGGGCCCTTTGGGATTATTCGCAATACGGCGTGGGCCCCGAACCGAGTCCGGTGGCCAGCATCCACACCGGTGCGGACGTCGCGTTAATGAGTGGTGATAAACTGCTTGGTGGACCTCAGTGTGGCATCATCCTGGGGCGCGAGGAACTGATCGATCGAATCACGCGTCACCCGCTGGCCCGTGCGTTGCGAGTTGACAAGGTGACGCTGGCCGCTCTGGCCGCCACGTTGCGGATCTATCAAGACCCGGACCAACTTGAGCAACGGCTTCCGCTGGTCTCCTTGCTAGCCACCCCACTTGCGAACCTACAGAATCGTGCGGAACGGCTCGCGACCCAGTTACAAGCGGCTGCGGCGATCGAGACGGCCCAAGCGGTCCAAGACTCAACATTCTTGGGCGGCGGTGCGCTGCCGGCGCAGAAAGTGGACACATGGTGCGTGGCACTCGCACCAGCACGAACCAGTGTCGATACGCTGGCCACCAAACTGAGAAGCGGTCCCCATGCACTTTGCGGACGTGTCCAGAACGATCGCCTGATGCTCGATCTGCGAACCGTCTTTCCCCGCCAGGACGCGGATGTCGTCCGTGCCATCCTGGCGTTGGACCCGGACGGCAACGATTCGCTCGATACACCAACGTCGCACGACCAATCCGATTCCTAAGGACCGGCAGATCAATCACCTTAGCTGCGAGACTGATTCACCCATGGGACGAGCCCATAGGGGTCTGGACGCGCAAAAGCGCGACAGCCCTTAGCTGCGAGACTCATTCACCCATGGGACGAGCCCATGGGGGTCTGGACGCGCAAAAGCGCGACAGTTATTGATTGGAGCCGTTAGGAGGCTGGAGGTTTGTTGCGAGTCGGCATGCGAGGAATATGCTCGAATCGGGTTCTGTCCCCTGCACGCCCCCCTTAATGGTGGTGCAAAACCGATATAATCCCACTTACCCTGATTCTTGGGTTCGTTGTGCGACAGAGTGGTCAACCGCAAGCAAGGCTTAAGTGTATGGTTGACGTTGTGTCGACGTGCTTGGCCCCGAGGCAACTCGCCGGTAAGGCAACAGTTGTCGTCGACGAGACATTGGTTCTCGAGCGTCGAGCAGGTCGTCCGGCCTTAGGATTTTCCGACGGCCAGTCTTTAACAAAGTGACCGACGCGCGGCGTGCGCGCATGTTTCGCGAACGACCGGCGGGAGCGGCCCAGACACGGGCCTGTTTCCCTTTTACTGGCTGTGGCCCTGCCAGACTGGGCCGATAACTGTAACCGTTCACACCGAGAGTGCGTGAAGGAGCAGGTATCATTTGTCATTTGTCATTTGTCATTTGGTATTTTTCAGTGGAAAGAGTCTGCCCCCGCTGCGCTGCCTATTTCGATGATAAATGAGTAATGTCAAATGAGTAATGATAAATCGGGCGTGTCGGAAATCGGGGAAAACTCCGGTGCTAACGCGATGGCAGACGAGAATCCCGTGAACGACTACCGATAACTTAATCCATGACTCGTGCTCTAACACATCCTCTGATCCGGCTTCTGGCCGCTGTGATACTGTCTTTCGCAGTCGGCTCGGCCGCCGGTGCGCAATCGCTGCCCTGGTCGCCCACATCCGTTTCGCACGCATGGGCCAAGTTCGGGCCCCGCACCTGGAAGACGGTTCGCGTGGTGACTCAGGCGTACGACACGACCGGCAAGTTAGAACAGGTTAGCACATCGATAATCCGCACGCGTGTGACGCGCGTGACGCGGCGAGGCGTTGGCCTGTGCATCAGCACTCGAGTTC
The DNA here is from genome assembly GCA_024274855.1 of Planctomycetota bacterium. Lineage (GTDB taxonomy): Bacteria > Planctomycetota > Planctomycetia > Pirellulales > Pirellulaceae > JAJSAJ01. Next base: position 7,347 of record JAJSAJ010000115.1, read on the forward strand.
AGATTGCCGGCGACGAGCTCCCAGCAGCTCCCAAGCTGATCACAAGCCCATTCAGCAAAGACTCGCCTGGATTCCGACGGGTCGGAAAAAAACTCATCACAATCGGCATGTGCGACTACGAGACACTCGTTTATCAATCCATCGTGGAAGAAGAAGGGACCCGGCGAACGGATACCGTCTACTATTCAGACAAGACGACCCCCGGCGTGCTAAAACGCGAAATGATCTCACGCGAAGTCGCCACCAACGAGACGATTTCGACAACGGCCATTACGGTAACCGAACTTGCTAAGACTCGGAGTATCCTCGGTGCATCCAAGAAAACGTGGACGGTGGCCACGGTTATGAAACGGGGCGGACGCACGACCATCTCGACCGAGATCAACTGTGGGGATGTACCGGGCGCGTTAGTGTCGCGAACGACCGAAGAGCGTGATTCGGACGGTCGCATACTGCGGCGTACAAAACTGGATTTAACCGGATTCGGAGTGGGGCGAGTTTGGGGACGCTTTGGGCAATACCGAGCGGGACGTTGACACGCCATAGAGTCCCCCCCCCAGAAGCCACCTGCTTCAGCGGGCGGAGCAGTCACACAAACAACCTAACACACGCCTGCCGAACGGGGGGCTGGCGAGGGCGTTTTTGACCCGAATTGCCAAGCTGGCTCCTGGGCGGCATAATACGTGGTTAACACAGTTTTTCCACTCTCTTTTTTCGGGCGCTCGACGA
>JAJSAJ010001056.1 GCA_024274855.1 Planctomycetota bacterium
AATAACGCATACGTTCACCTTAATTCGCCAAGAATCAAATCCGCGAACGACGCTGGCAGCCGGGGCAGTATATCCGCATCGGCCGGTGGCCACGCCGTCTGCCTGATTCTAGCCGGATACCACGACCGACGGCAACCACCATCAGATTTCAACCGATCCATCCCCACGCGTAAATCGTTCGAGCAGTTTCATAAACTCGCGCATCAGCGGGGTATTGTCGTGCCAAGTGCGAGCTGTGACAAGGTTCCCATCGACAACCACGGGTTGGTCGACATAGATTGCCCCACCTTGCCGAGCGTCGAGCGCACACTTGGCAACCGTTGTCACCGACCGGCCCTCGATACAACCGGCGGCCGTCAGAATCTCAATCCCATGGCAGACCGACGCGACAGGCTTACCCGCTTGGAGAATTTCACGCGTGATCCTCAATAGGTCCGCATCGTACCTCAGGTACTCCGGGGCGCGCCCGCCGGAAATGAACATGCCCACGTAGTCATCGGGGTCGACGTCTCGAAACGCAACGTTCGCTTGGATATGGTATCCTGGACGCTCTTGGGTCAGGTCCCACGGCACTGCCGAGTTGGGTGGAACCTCGTGCAATACGGTGTGGTAGAGCCTCGCTTCCGGGCCGGCCACAACGACGTCAAAACCGTCTTCCGGAAGTCGAAAGAACGGATAGAACGTGTCGAGCGCCTCGGTGGCATCTCCCAGTGGCATCAATACTCTGGCCATTTTCAGATCCTCCTGAACATCCGGCGGTTTCAACGGGCCGACGGCAAACCATCAATTGGCTAAAAAAGCCGCGGCAAGCCGAATTCGCTCGGCCACCGCGACGTTACTCGACAAGATCTGCCCTTGGACAAGGCGTGTGCAGTGCGTGCAAACGCACATGTCCGCATGGCATGCGCCCAACCCGGCTTCGGTCTCAAGCCGGCCCAGCAACAGTCAAACAGGTTCCGGCCGCAGTCCCAAACCTCGTGCAGCGTCGTGGATTACGCCATGTCCCGCTCGGCAAGCGGGACCTACCTGGACCACTTGACGATCGACGCCGTCCAACGCCATCTGCCGCCAGCCCGAGCATGTTGCCTGACTCGCACCCCACCCAAATCGGGGGATCAAGCAAGCCGATGCCACAACAACGAATACCCGTCGTGGAACACCGGATGAACCACGTCAGTAACTTCCCGTGAATTGGAGAAGGTCTGCGTTTTGGCATCTCATTCCACGCGTTTGCCGTCAGCCCAAAGTGCCAAGTTCCGCAACCAAAGCGTCTCGGTCAATCCACACGAATAGCTTGGGAAGTTCGACATGGCCGGCTTGCCACCCTTCTTGGCGTTGACAAACTCTTCAACACGTCCGGGTAAAGCCCAAACAGGCGCTCCACTTGGGATCACTTCGTGGTCAATCGGGCGGGTATTGGCCCGGCCAGGAAGCCCAATGCGGGTTCCATCAAGCACAACGTGACCATCCGAGGAAGGTAAACGCTTCGTGAGGACACCGAAACCGACACATCTATCGACGCAGGTTACCGCCCCCGAGCCGAAATTTCAAACCCTACCAACACATCAGGGGGTAGTTTTGCGCCCCAAACGATTTCGGCGGACCGACAGCAGCCAGCCTGGGCCGAAGCGAAGACGTAGCCGTTCACGCCGCTGGGGTCTGACGCAATTTTCGGCGGAGAAAGCGTTTTTTTACGCGAACGCATCTTGTCGCCGAAAATGGATCTGACCCGGCCTTGATCGTAAGGTGGTCCAGGTAGGTCCCGCTTGCCGAGCGGGACATGGTGTAATCCAGGACACTACAAGAGGTTTGGAACTGCAGCCGGAACCTGTTTGCCCGCTGCTGGACCGGATTGCGATCAAGG
>JAJSAJ010001057.1 GCA_024274855.1 Planctomycetota bacterium
TGGGACAAGCCCATGGGGGTCCTTCGACCAACGCGAGTTCTCCATTTGGCTAAAGTGTAACGATAAATCGGGCGTGTGGAAAATCGGGGAAAACTCCGGTGCTAACGCGTTGGCAGACGAAAATCCCGTGAACGACTACAAAACAATAGACCTGAGACCTGAGTAAACCGTATATCCCTGATAAATGATCCGGGGTAGGCCACGACTCACATGGTGCTTCACTGCGTTGCGGACGCGCGTGGCACGTACCACTTCGGCGTACCGAACCACGCGTCCATCTCCTTCTCAAACGGAACCACAACCTCGGCGGGCTCGAGCTTTTCACCCAGATCCCCAGTCTCCGTGATCCAAGTGTCCAATGCCGCGCGCATACGGGCCAGTGCCAACCGATGACGTGGCTCGTGAGATGCCGCCAGGTTGTGAACTTCGTAGCGGTCCGATTCCGTGTCGTACAGCTGTTCCTTGGCAAACGGCTTCATCAGTTCCGCTGCCGGACCATGCAGCTTTCCTTCATCCAGAAGCCGGCGCATCAGCGGCTTGACCAGGAAGCACTTTTCCTTGTAGCGGTTCAATGTCGTGAAACCGGCTCCGGCAGTAAACGTACGAATGTAATGGTACCGACGATCGCGAACCGATCGTTGACGCACCACCGTTTCATCAATACGATCACGTGCACTGAACGCATACGTCCTCGGACGATCAGCGTCTGGTCCGAGGAAAATACGGCTCTGCATCAAACGAGGCCGTGGCACACCAGCCATCCATAACGTCGTGGCGGTCAGATCCAGCAAACTGATCACGCGATGGTCAGCTGTCCCGGGCCGAATCTGTCGGGGCGAGGCAAACGCCGTGGGCCAACGGATGATCATCGGCACGTGCAATCCGCTGTCAAAGCACCAGTGGATCCCTCGCGCCTCAAGCCGTCCGTTGTCCGCAAAAAAGATAACAACCGTGTTGTCCGCCAACCCGTCCTTTTCTAGCTGTTCAAGAATCCAGCCAATACGAACGTCCATGCCCGAAACTGAATTCAAGTACCGAGCCCATTCCTGGCGAGTGACCAGGTCGTCCGGATAGTAAGGGGGCGGCGTAACGTTTTCCGGCGTGGCAACTTGTGGGTGCCACTGTTCGCCGACCCATTTCACACGGGGCTTTTCGGCCGACTTCCGGTCATAAATATCATATTCCGCTTCGGGCGTATTGATCTGAGCGAAGAACGGCTGGTGTTTTTTCAAGGCACCCCAATCGTCCGACTGATAGATTGGGCCCTCGTTCACGAAGTTCAGGTCCAGCTTGCCAGTCCCAACAACGCGTTGGCCAATCTTCGAAATATTCGCGGTGAAATAGCCCGCATCCGCAAGCCAGTGCGTCATCGGTCGAACGCCTGGCGGCAAACGAAAGTCATCGTCGCGATGCGAGCGCATATTGTGTGTGTCCGTGGAAGTCTGGTACATCCCGGTCAAGAAGGCCGATCGGCTCGGCGCACAGACGGGAGATGTCGAGAAGACGTTCGAATACCGGACCCCCGAATCAGCTAGACCGTCGAGATTCGGCGTGCGAACATTCTTGGCGCCATAGCATCCAAGATCCAAGTCGAAATTCTCGCCAACGATCCAGAGAATATTGGGACGCGAGTCGCTCGATCCTTCAGCTGCGCCGACACAACCTGTCAAAATCCCGACGCTCCCGACGCTCAACGCACAAACCAACAGGCCGGGCAGCCGGGCCCACAATCGGGCAATCTCCCATTTCCTCAACATTGATTCACCTCAGTTTCTCGTTGCAGGTCATGCATTTCCCGTTGAAACAGCGTATGATTATACTCGAAGCTCAACAAATATTCACCGCGATACGCCACATCCTACCGCCTGCATTCTTGCCGGCGAAGCCCGCGTTAGGAGTTTTCAAAATGCGACGTTCTATGCTGATTGGGTCTCTTGCACTCCTTGGTTTCATCTGCCCAATGGTCGAGTTCGGACTTGCGGCAGAGCAGAATCCGGCGGCGATTGCTAAAGTGAAAGCGGGACAGCTGACCGAAGCCAAAGCCTCTTGGTGGGGCTGTGATGAAACGGATGCCACCAACAGTCTCCAGGCAGCGTTGGACAGCGGTGCCCGCCGCGTGATCGTCGACAA
>JAJSAJ010001058.1 GCA_024274855.1 Planctomycetota bacterium
AAGACAATTTTGGAATCGCGTCCCGATCCAAATCTCGCCTCACCCAGTCCGGCCAGGTTCGAGTCATTTTCCAGCACCGCCGGTCGCCCCAAGGTCTGTCGACACCAATCACATAACGCAAACCCGCCCCACCCATCGACCTGAAAGCTCCTGATCACCTGGCCGCCGATCGCATCGACCGGCCCGCCAAAGCCGATCCCGATACGCTGAATGTTGTGCTGGTCAATCAGTGGTTTGCCAATCCTGATAATCTGCTGGCGAATCCCCTCCGCGCCACGAGTCGTGTCGACGCTGCAACGCTCCAGGGCAACAAGCTGACCTCCAGAGCCCGATCCAACTCCAAGCTGCAGCTTCGTTCCACCAATCTCGATTCCAAGATACATGTCACTCGCCTGTTCTAGCAAGAAACCACAACCCACTCAGATCCCATTCAAGCAACAGTCTAGTTGTAACGATCTTTCGTTTTTCAGTCAATTCCCTGACGAAACCAGACACTCGGATTCAACACCACGCAGAAGACAGATAGTCCCACGGATGGCGAAGCAGACCCACGGATAAGAGAAGAAGGACAAAACAGAAAGGAAAGGGCAAGGCAGACACTCGGATTCAACACCACGCCGAAGACAGGTAGTCCCACGGATGGCGAAGCAGACCCACGGACAAGGGGACGAACTGTCGAACATCACCCTGGATGCGGCGACCGACGGTGATTGCATTATCGGCCCGCCTTGCAACTCGAGTACGAGATACGGCCTGTACGATCAGTTCAAGCGACACATGCGGCGTGTAACAGAGCGTCCTCAGAAAGCTCCGCTGGACGGTCCAAGACTTATCTGTTCATTCCTTGTTTGAATAGGTGAAAGAATGTGTACGGATCGACCAACTCGACATCCAGTTCCGGGTGTTTCTCGCGAAGAACTTCCATAGTCTGCATTACCTGGCTTGGACCGATCCAGACGATGCGAAAGAAGAAGAATCCTGGGGCATCAGCCGGCTTATGCTTCAGGGAAGCGAACATCGCATCGGCCGCCTGCCGCGGGTCGGAGAAATTGCAGGTACTGTTAATCAACGTGGTCACCGGCATTCCCTTCCAAACATGTGGCTTGGGACCGTGCCCACCCGTACCGTGCAAGTCCATCACAATGGTTGCAAAGCCGTCTGGAGCAAACCGAGTAAACGCGTTTTTGACATCCGCTGAGGGCTGATTCCAATCGAGGACCATTGGGGCGATTGTCATGTCGGTCTGTTGAAAAAAGTGGCGATTGTGACGCACGAACAGAGGCAGGTGTTTTTTGCTGATCCGATTGGGGTTCATATACCCGGCAGCACTCGCGTCGGCCGTAAAGTAGTCGTCGCTGGTGGCCGTTTCGTACAGGTAGGCAACGATGTCTGGGTACGTCTCGATCAGATTCGGATTGATGCCCCAGGCCAGCGGAACCTGGCCCCGCTTTGGATCGTCCCAGTGTTTTGGCAGAAAAGAGTAGAGTGGCGTGGCCGAATCATAGTCGGCCATGAGGACCGCGATGTACGCCTTGTTGGCCAGCTTGAGTGTGTCGGTGGGCCGTCGCTGTTTCAGGCGGGTCCACGGTGCCTGGCTGTGAAACGACTGATTGAAGCAGTCGCTTGAAATCGTGTTTTGGTAACAATTGTATGGAGAGATCAGCCAAACCGTCTCCCATTCTGTCGGCACCGGGTCGTGAGCGCTGGCGTGTCCCCGCACGTTGCTGTACTTGGCAAAGGCGAAAAAACCGGTCACCTCGGTCATCTGTTCGCCAGCCGCCTGTTCCACCGTCGCTTCCAGAATCATCCGATACGTGGCCAGATCTGTCCCCAGCCGCTGGCCAGGATCATCGCCAGGCGGCTCATCGCCCCAGGGCGACAGGTCGTATACGAACGCCCGGTGCTTCATCGCCCAATCGCGTGTAAGCACGTACCCGATATTTCCACGCGCTCGAGTGAAACAGGCATCCTCGTACAGGCACAAGAAGTTGGCCGAGCATCGTCCCTTACGCAGGTACTCGCGAATCGCCCAACGATAGGCGTCGTTTTTCTTGCTCCCTGTCATCTCTCCGGTGAATCGTCCACGAAGGTCGACCAGCACATCCAGTTTCCATGCCTCGAGATACTTTTCCGCATACTCGGGACTCAGCACCACGGCGTCTTCCACACCGGCGATTGTCGAGGCTACGTTGACGGTTGCCGGCACCTTGGGGTCCCAAATGACAGCCCCTTTCAACTTGGGACGCACCAACTTTACCAAAGCATCCAAATCCGCGAGTTTTCGAAAAGTCATTCCTTCGAGCCATCTGCCCTTGCTCGACAGAATCTTCTTCCAATACTCTGGGCGGTCGTTCTTTCTAGACAGGACATACACCCGCAGTCGGTCTCGATTTGCAAGACCCTGCAAACAAGCCACGGCCATACTCTCGTCATACGAGTCGGCGGTCGCCTCATGAGCTAACGTATACGAATAGACGACACGTGCGCCATTTTCGGACTTCTCTGCCCAAGCGGTTGGCAGCATCGCAAAGATACTCAGGCTTGCCCCCGCGCCAAGAAACAAGAAACTTCGGAGCGAGTTATTACGAGGTCTGACAGTTTGCTGGTTCTTCATGGTTAGTACTCAACTCGGATTGTGATTTGCTTCCCGTCGGGTTTGACGTTGATCGTCTCAGCCGCTGCATCACAATCGCTGTGATTTCTACCGTTGACGGTGACGGACTTTATCGGCTTCCCCTGCGGATGCCGAATGCGAAGAACGATTCGACCAGAAGGGCGCGTAGTCGGAGGATTGACAATAGCCTCAATGATCCCGCTGTCGACAGCCGAGCGAATCTCATATCCAGCCCGGCCGAACCATGTCGGAGCGTTTTGGCAACGAACGACCATACCGTCCTTCAGCCAGTTACGTGTCACAAAAGGGGCCAGCCAGAGTTCGTCGCCTCGCTATTGCAACAGCATTAGCCGGGGATGTGAACCTGGGATGCACGAATCACATTCGTCAGCAATTCACTTGGCAACTTGATCCGTGCTGCCGGCTCCATCAGCCTTTGCCAATACTCCTTGGTTTTCTCGGCCAACTCCGGCGAGGCGGCTCGAAACATATCGCAGTCGTTCGGTGACACCATCTTACCACAGTCAACACTGCCCGTAGTGAAACGGCGCGGCCCACGGATCAGAGAAAAGAAGGGAAGACAAAGAAACACGGAAACGGCACATCAAATTGTTCGGCCTCCCACGAAGCCACGCGATCGGACGAACGCCAAGCCGAGAAACACGATCTCTTCCTTTCCTCTGCGCCTTTGCGTGCGTATCTTCTTCCAATCCGCGTCGTTTTTTCGTAGACTTTTACGTGCTGTGCACAACAAATCCACAGTGATCGTGGCACGTCAGCCAGCGTCTTCGGCCTGGCGTTAACCGAATTCGCGGCAACGGTTTGTGATACACTCGTAAGATCAATATGGCGATGTCCCATTAGTCTAACTACATGCCCAGGAATGCAATATTAATTGGCGCCATTGTGAGCAGAACAGATCAGAAAACGCAAAGTGTGTTCTTCCGTTACGGTTTTTGTTTTTTGGTCTTGTCCTGCTTTGCGTGCTGGCGGTTGTTCTTCATGCGGCTGAAGTTCCCAAACCAAATGTCATCGTCATTTTCACCGACGATCACGGCTTCTCTGACCTGTCCTGTCAGGATGTTCAAGATGACATTAAGACGCCTCATATCGACGCGTTGGCGGCGGGCGGTGTGCGAATGACATCCGGCTATGTGACCGCGCCACAATGTGTACCCTCTCGGGCCGGATTAATGAGCGGCCGTTACCAGAATCGTTTCGGAGTCGAAAGTAACGGACAGTCACTGGACGGTTTTAACGCCCAGCAGACAATCGCCGAGCGATTGAAGAAGGCAGGGTACGCTACTGGCATGACCGGCAAATGGCACCTTGGCCCCCCGCAGAAGATCGTCACCCACGGGTTCAATGACGTCTACTACAAGATGGCAAATCGACCGGGATGGGCCAACTTCGACCTTGACGGAAGCGACCGTGAGCCCGGCGTCACGCACGCGAAGCTTTATCATCTCGACGCAAACAGCGCTGCTGCATGTGCGTTCATCAAACGCCATCATCGCAGTCCGTTCTTTTTCTACTGCGCGTTTCGCGCTCCTCACGTTCCTCTAGATGCACCACCCAAGTATCTCAAACGGTTCCCGGGCAAGATGCCCGAGCGACGCAGGCAGGCATTGGCCATGCTCGCCGCCGTCGACGATGGTGTCGGCCGAATCATGAGCACGCTGCGCCAGTACAATATCGAGGAGAGAACACTGATCTTCTTCATCGGCGACAATGGCGCACCGCTGAAAATCCATAAGATCGATGCACCGGGTGGGGGGCCCGGCTGGGACGGTTCGCTGAATGATCCACTGAACGGTGAGAAAGGCATGCTGTGCGAAGGTGGAATTCGAGTCCCCTTCGTCGTCTACTGGAAGGGGCGAATCAAGGGAGGACGCGATTACGATCATCCTGTCATCTCGGTTGACGTTGCTGCAACTGCCGTCGCTCTGGCCGGCCTTCCGGTCGATTCGAATCTTGATGGCGTAAACCTGATCCCTTTCCTCTGCGGCCAGAAGCCTGGTGCCCCACACGAGACGCTTTACTGGCGATGGATCGCGCAGTCGGCCGTTCGTGAAGGCAAATGGAAGTATCTGCGTGGCGGTGCTCGCGAGTATCTTTTCGATCTCGATAAGGACCGTGAGGAAAAAAGGAGTGTCTTGCAGGACTATCCGGACATTGCCAAACGATTGCGAGTGAAGCTGGCTAAATGGGCCAGCGAGCTGCAGCCACCCGGAATCGAAACCGAACAAATGCCAGCTGTATGGGAGCAGTACTTCGACTATTACCTCGATGGCAAACCGGCTCCAAAGCCGAGACCGAACCGAGTTGCAAATCGAGCTACGATCCACGGCTGGATTGCCAGGAACAGCACGGCGACCATCAAGGCCGGCTCGCTTCAAGTGCGGCCCGCCGGAAAGAGCCGACCTTTCATCGCAATCATGGGACTTAATCTGCCCACCCGGATCGCGGCGGTCGCACGCTTGAAGACAGAGCAGGCCGGTACGGCTGGCTTTGCCTGGCGCCAGGCCGGCCAAGAACGCTTTCCGGCAAACCAGGTAGTCACGTTCGCCTGCCGTCCGTCCACGGATTGGCAGGAACATTGTGTCGCCATTCCAGCAACCAATAAAGTGATTCACATCCGGATGCTACTTCCCGCGGGCGGGGCGGATGTCAAGTCGATCGAACTACAAGATGTTGACGGCAAAGTACTAAAGACATGGCGGTTCGGCAAGTGATATGATCCGAACGGTTCTCGCCCAGTTAGCGCATCGTTCCGGACCGTTTCACCGTTACCAAACGACCTCTCACGGCGCCAGCCATTCGATGCCGGTCTTGGTCGCTCGTAATCGCTTGCAACGGATACTCGATCCAGCCCCCTCTTCGTAATAGACAATCAGCACCGACCCATCCTTGAGATTGACCATCGACGGGTACGCTCCGCCCACGCTATCGACCAGAACGTTCTCGCTCCACGTACGACACTCGTCAAGACTGAAGTGCAAACTGGTCGCCGGAACGCGATGAGCCAGCAGAATGATTCCGTCGCGTGTACGAAGAAAATAAGGGCAGTGTCCGGGAAAACCCATCGGCTTTGACACGGTCCAAGTATCTCCTCGGTCCTTGGATATACTGAAGCACATCTTGGGACGCTGGGCGGCGTAGAGAGTGCCGTCAGCCAGCTCGATCACGTCGGTGTCCGCATCGAGCCGAATTCCTCCGTTGTCAATGTCGACAACCTTCCAGGTCTTCCCGCCATCGTCGCTGACGCCCACCGCTCCGGCACTGGTCTTCGGTAGTTCGCGGTAGAGCCCCAGAATCAACCGGCCATCGGACAGCTCGCGAATCGGCGAACTGCAATAGTAGGCGTCGAACAGTTGCCTCGGTGGAGACCAGGTCTGGCCCAAATCGCGCGAACTGACAATCCAGGTACCCAGTCCGGTCCAGCGTTTTCCCGGTTCGGAGGCTTTACGCAAGGAGAAGAAGTTGCAAATCAGCCTGCCATCTTTCAATTGGACGATGGACGGATCACGGTCATCGTCCGGACCGTCGTACAAGGTCTTTGCTTTCGTCCACGAGTGGCCTTCGTCGGCCGACGTGCAATAACAAATTCGCCCACCCTTGGGCAATTGCTCGTTGGGCATTGCGACGTGGCCGTACCCAGCGTAGAAGACAGTCATCAGTCGCCCATCGCTCAAGCGGCAAACGTCCGGAAAGGCCTCGTACCCACCGGCACCCGCGTCGCGGCAAACATAGACGAACAGCGGCGGCGGCACCACAAACTTGTCTTTGGCTTTCCGAGCGTTGCCGGTAACCACGATGTCCCGCACGTGGGCCTTGCCCTGATTGGCATAGAAGCCGATCCGGCCACGCTGCAAGTTCCCGTCCTTGGCTTCAAACAGCACTTTGCCGTCTAGCGAAACTTTCAACGTATCGCCCAAGGCCTGCAATTCGGCCGTGTGCCAGGTGCCGGCAGGTCTCTTCAGACCGCCGACACGTCGAAGCTCGTTCCACGACCGGTCGTGAGACGAGCGGACAAGAATCGCCTGAGTCCGATCGAAATGTACATAATAGGATATCTTTGCATCGACCGCGCGAACCACAAATCCACAAGCCAGCACACCTCGCTCGGCCGGCTCCACAAGGAACTCCGCTCGCAGCGTTACGTCCTTCCATTCCAGAGGGGTGAAAAAGGCACGCGACATCCGCTCGCGGCCGTCGAGTACCAGCTCGTCGCCCTGAATCGACCCGGTCTCTTCCAGGAAGATCCATTGCAAGCCAGCATCCGGAGCAGAGAGATCGATAGTCAATTCCTCGGCTGCCGCATTTCGCGGAAAACTCCCGATCAAGCAGATCACAATCCAAAACCCGAGAATGCACTTACGGCTCATTGTTGTACTCCCATGGAACCCGAGCTGTCGCCTATACCGAACATCCAACATCCAACGCGGAACAAAAAAAGAGGAAAGAATGACGTAACCGTTCACGGCCTCTGGCCTTGAACGGCGATTTGTTTCTTAACCGGTAGTCGTTCGCAGGGCTTTCGTCTGCCATCGTGTTAGTACCGGGGTTTTCTCCGACTTCCCACGCGTCCGGTCGTGGGGCCGCCTTGCCATCCGTGGGCCACACTCTTTTCTTATCCGTGGTTCGAATACGCCGGCTATTGACCTGATCAGCGTCCTATTGTGAAAGCTGTGAAATCTTCCACAGGTGCTTATTGCTGCGGAAGTAGATTGCATCGTCGGACACGGCAGGGGAGGCTTGGATCTTCTCGCCGAGGGTGTTCTTGGCAAGCTGTTTTCCCTTGTCTCCGCTCAAATCCACAACATGCACCACGCCATCGTCGCTCGTGGCATAGAGGCGTTGGCCGACAGCAACCGGAGTCGACCAGAAAGCGCCTTTCATTCGAAGTCGCCACTTGATTTCTCCGGTGGTTGCATCAGCATACGCAAGGACGCCTGAACGGTTCACCGCATAGATCCGGCCATCGTGAACGACCGGACTGGCCGCCCCTGGGCGCAACCGACTTTGGCGCCACGCGACCTCGACTGAATCGTTACGTTCCGAGCGTTTTAGAGCTAGAGCTGTCACGCCATTGGCCGGAGTGAAAACGGTCATCCCCTCGGGACTGCTCGACGTGATGGCATCGCAGCTCATGTCGCGTTTCCAAAGGATCGAACCGTTGGCCGGGTTTATCGCGGTGACACCTCTTGGTGATTGCGCAATGACAATGTGCTTCTCCCCTTTCGGGTTGGGCATCGAAATTGGCGAAGCCCAATTGGCTATCGGCTGGCGTTCGATATGCCAGCGGCTCGAGCCCAACAGCACGTCGATCCCTTCGATGAATGAATCTCCTTGGCACTCGATCTGCACAACGACTACGTCGTCCACAACAACAGGCGACGATGACATACCGGTATCGTTGCCTGCCTTCGGATAGTCGAGTGCAAGACCACGATACCACAGGAGATTGCCAACCAGGTCAAGACAGACGAAGTCACACGATGAAAACAGGCAGAACAGCCGCTCGCCATCCGTCGTGGGCGTCGGCGCGGCGTTGGCGGTTGTCGGGTGGCAACTGGTTCGCCCTGTGGCCCAGAACCGTCGTTCCCACAGCTGATTGCCCGTACTTGCATCGAAAGCAATTACATGGAGCCGATCTTGTTTGGGCCCGCTCGAGCAGGTGACGAAGACCCGGTTCCCAACAACGACAGGGCTGGAGGGACCGCGGCCAGGCAACTCGGCAGACCAGGCGACGTTCTTGCCGGTCTGGGCGGACCATTCCGCGGGCAATGCGGCAGATGGGGCAGAGCCATTCTGTTCTGGGCCGCGAAAATGAGGCCAATCTGCAACCGCCGACCTTGCCAAAAAGCTGAACACGATAAGTGTTGCCAAACCGGATGGAACGAATAAGAAATGCATTAGAGCCTCATTCTGCAGGATACTCGCGTTGTTCTTCAAAAATAGGCGAACCAAGTGCCGCTTTCAGGACCTTCAAGCTCTGAACTGTTAACAGGCGTTATTCCTTGGACACGTTCACCAACGCGCCTGGTTGGATCGCCTTTACCAGCCTGTCGGTCACTCGACACTGAAACTGCCAATTCTGTGCCCACGATTCCGTCTGTTCATTCTGACATATTTTCAGCAAGATGACGTTACGGCCTTTCTTCAGTTGCACGTCGCTTCGGTATTGATCCAGAAACATCGATGTGTGATAGACTTCGTTCGCATCGACTTGTTTGCCATTGAACCACACTTTGGTTGCATTGAAGCTGGCAAGCCGGACCTGAGCGGGGCCTGCTGCATCGGCGTAGAAGTCGACGGCCGCGTATAGGATCGCGCCTTTGAGTTGACCGATCAGTTTATTCAGATCAACAACTCCCTTGGCGTCGGTCGATGCAATATCTCGCCATGCAACGCGGCCCGATTGGCCATCATACGTGGCGTTCAAATCGATTTCCTTTTCCGGAGGATAGACGACATCAAATCCCTTACCACCTCGGTTGTCGAATGGACCGACCACATGCCACTTCGTCATGAGCCCAAGGTGCTTGACAAAATTGATCGGTTTCCCCAACTTCCCGAGCGCGGCGGCACAGACTGCAATTTGGCTCGCATCGCGTGACGCATCGAGTGCCTTGCGGTAGAGTGCGATTTGCGTATCGGCCCTGCTGGCTGCCCGGCGTGCCTGATCGATCACCGCGGCAACCGCATCGTACCGAAGCTCGAGCGACGGATCATCGAGCATCCCGGCCAGCAACGTTTGCCGTCGCTTGGGTGCCACTTGGACAATCCACTCGAATGCCAGTCGCCTTGGTCTAGCTGCATGGGATCGGTCCGCGAGGAATGCCTCCAGTGTTTTGATTGGCAAGGTGCTCTGTTGCTTCAACTGCCGCTCGGCTACGGCATCCACTGCCGCTCGCAGCCAATTCGTCGCAATCGGGCCGGCATCATCCATTGCCGTAAGGATTGCCGGAATGCGAGCCGCATCCAGCTTGGCCACACGACGCCAGGCCTTCTGAACGACCACATTCGCCGTTTGCCCGCGATCAACAGTCTGGATTGTGTGCAAGGCCGTTTCCAATGTCATTTCAGCAGCCTGAACCGAACCATATGCAAGGAAACAAAACAACAGCCAACTCGAGAACATTCTCAGCATTTCGGTATCTCCTGGGTGTGAACCTCCCAGTCTATCCGATCCGCACGCCAAGCGCAACTGCCGACAAGGCCGCCTTGCGCATTTTCAATTGGTCGGACTTTCGGGAGCATACAACAGAATCCGTCTGCTTTAACGGGCGGAGCATTCCCACAGTCCACCTACGCGTCGGTGTGCCGCGACTGGCTGTTGTGTTTTCCTTTTGGGCTGACCGTCTCGCGTCAAGCTTTGGCGCACGCTACGAAAGCCAGGTGGGCTGTGGGGCAACGCATGAAGACATGGTAAACTGGGTGCATGAGACGCGTGCGGTGTGCGTGCCGGATCCACTTGCAACCTTCAGCCGGCAACCGCTGAGGAGATACAATCTTGGACCAACAGCGAATTTGGGAACATTTCCAGACGAATGAAGAGGCTGGCGATGTTGCGTTCAATACGCGCGTTCGTTACTCGGCGATTGCCAGGCTGATTAACAGGGGTACACCGGTGTTGAACATTGGGGTCGGACGTGGGGACCTTGAACAGATGCTTCTCGCAAAGGGCCTGGATGTACACTCGCTCGATCCGAGCGAGAACTCGATCAAGCTAATAGCCGAGCGTTTGCAGCTAGGTGATAAGGCTCGGGTAGGATTCTCGCAATCAATTCCATTCGACGCGAGTAGCTTCGAGGTGGTCGTCATGTCGGAGGTTCTGGAGCATCTGGACGACGACACAATCGCAACGACGTTGACCGAAGTGAAACGCGTGTTGAAGCCTGATGGCCGGTTCATTGGCACGGTCCCGGCCGATGAGCCACTGATCGACAACCGCGTGATCTGTCCGGGATGCGGTATCGAGTTTCATCGGTGGGGGCACTTACAGAGTTTTTCGGAAGAGCGTTTGTCGGAAGTCATTGGGACGGTCTTCGCCGCCGTCCGGGTTCGCCGCATGTATTTCGCGGACCCTGATCGGCTGAACTGGAAGGGGCGATTTCTGCGAGCGGTCAAGCTGTCGTTGATGGCGATCGGGACACGCGGCACCGGCGAAACGTTTCTTTTTGAGGCAAGAGCATCTCGCCCTGCGTAGGTGATTGGATGGCGGTTATTGACGCGGGAGGGCGAAGCTCCTGCTGAGCCGGGACGTCCCGAGGATTGCTCGTTCGCAGATCGCCCTCCAAGCTCCGGGATACGTATTCAGCTCCATCACGGGAACAATACGTCTCTCGTCTCCGCCGCTTGCAGAGTCACCGGCCCTAATAGGCCGGCAGGCTTCAGCGGCATCTTGCCGAAATCCGTTGTTCGCGCAAGGGACGTAGATCGCTTGTCAGCTGGCACTTTCGTGTCACCGACGAGCCGGTTCTGCCATGGATTTACGACGTCGACTTCCAGTATATTCTCTCCCGGTCGCACCGCTGCAGTCGCATCCGCGCGCCACGGCTTGATCCAAAGCGTGGCAAGCATTCGGCCGTTCAGTCGTACGGTCGCCAAGCTGTGGACGTCACCAAGCTGTGGACGTCACCAAGATCCAAACGACATTGCCTGCCCACCCAGCGCTCGGGCAGTGTAAATCGAGTTCGATATGTCGCTTTACCTGAGAAATACCGAATTTCGTTGTCGGCGTGCTTCGTCCAATCGGTCAGTGCCGAAAAAATCGTTTTCTTCGAAGTGTGGTCGGGGTTATGAAACGTAACTTGACAAGGCCCGGTCACCGTGATGGGCGCAGGTACATCGGTCACATCGATTGCAAGTTCTTGTCCCTTGGCGTTCGTGAACGCGTAGATTCCTGCTTGCCAGAAGTCACCAACAACCTTGCCATCCTCTTTCATGGTAATAACCAAATCGTTTGCGACCCGAGCGGCCGACGCCGCATCAGATGGATCAGAACGATTTGGAGCCCTGGTTGCATCGAGGATCGTTTTGTTTCCGCGTACGACCGACACAATCCGCTCGACAGCGGCTGGCCGGTCACCGAAGACGACAAACACCGAACGCAGAGGCCCCAGGACAATCGGAAGGCTCAGTGTATCGCCTTGTCGCTGATAAACGGCCGGTCGTTCGATCTTCCCGGTATCGGGCCACCAAAGCTCAGGTGTGCGATTGCCGACGCGAAATGTGGCCCGCGTCGCCACCTTCACCGGTTTGGGATTGGCGACAAAGTAGATCTGTTGTCCACCGGCCGATCGATGCGTGTATCGCAAAGGTGCCTCACTTTGAAAATCGGTGGTGACACCCAGTTGTTCGAACACAACAGCAAGGTCTTGGCCCCAGATAACCCGGCCCTTGCCTAATCGCCGTTCACCGGATGGCGAGCTCGCTTGGCCACCCCAGATGCTCTCCGCCATCTGTCGCACGTCCGCATCGCAATGTGGATAGTTTTCCAGACTTGGCGAGCGTTTCGGCGGTCTTCCAATGATGGTCGCCCCGGCTTGGACCAGACGACCGATCTTCTTCAACAGTTCCGGCCTCATGGTCTCCAATTCCGGCAGAACGAGTATGCGATAGTTTGTACCATGAGGCAGAACCAGCCGGTTGTCGACGACCGACATCCGCTCCAGAATGACCTCGGCGTTGATGTAGTCGAAATCATGGCCGGCGGGCAATTCGGGCTTGCGCACGCCCGTCATCTTTGGTGTGTCTTCGCCAATGAAATAGGCAACGTCCGCAACACGATTTCCCTGTTGCAGCAAGAAGCAACAACGTCGCAAGTAGTCGATCCAGGACCGACTCTCTTCGAACCACGTATTGTTCCGATTTAACTCAGTTCCAAACCAGGCATTCAGCCCAGGCCTGCGGTTTTCCCACGGTTGTTGGATGTAGACGTGCAAGACGAAATGGTTAATCCCCTCACAAAAGCACCAGTCCCCACGCGCCTTCAGGTCGCCCGGAACCGTGCTGAAGTGTGAAGGGCTGGACGTAAACGCTTCGGAGGAGACTCGCGGTTTGCCATAGATGTTGGCTGCGGACGATGCGGCCCGGCACTCGATCGAACCGAGACTGCCTTGGGTTCAGAACTCGCCACCGATCAGGTCCGACTGTCCGCCGTATTGCAGAAACTCGGCCGGGAAACCCCATGGTCCACCCGACTGACTCCAACCAGGGCAATTGAACATACCGATATTCACACCGACACGATCGGCCTCGCGAATTGCATGTTCAACCAGCGTCCACCAAGGCTGACTGAGCACTTTCACGCTTCCGGCCGGAACATCCTCCAGGAAAACGTTACCAATAAATGCCTCGCCAATGCCGACTCGCGCCATGGCCTCCAGGTCACGCGAGATTCCCTCCTTGGAAATATTGTCGCTGATCCAATACCAATAACACCAAGGCTTCGTCGATTCCGGGGGATGGTGAAACCCGTCGACTAATCGATCTCCGCCACGTGCCGGCAGGCAACCGGACATGACCACGACAACGAACAAGGAATGCGGCGATCCGGGTGTTGATGTTCTTGATGACGTTGGCTCCTCTGGAACCATGGCCGATTTTCGCACTCTACGGCCTGCCCGAGTCGGCTCGCGTGACGGTCAAGCTGCAACGTGCTTCGCCGCACGTGGACAGATCGATGGCGTAGTCAAACCCGAGCGGTTCGAGGACACGACGATAAAGGACCTCGCAATGACGACAGTAGTCATGGTACGGTTCGACGTGCTGAAGTTCGAGAAGCCGGGCCATGGAAGGGCACCGGTGCATGGCGATTCGAAACTGGCCCGCTTCCTCATCCAGTTCCATGGTGAAGTCCGCAGCCTCTTCGTTCAATGTGTGGCTCCAATAGTTCCAGCAACCACGGAGCCCATTCTGCTCGACTTCGCTTCGAAGATTGCCGAGGAACGTATCAGACAGATATTCCCAGAAACGCTCGACCGCCTCGCGACCACCTCGCGATTCAAGGAACTTGAATAGTTCGCTGTAAGCCGGTATGAATTCAGCACAAGAAATCACATCGTCCCCCCCATGCTACGGTCTTCAATCACTGCTGACGTCCTGGAAAAGTGAGCGACCAAATGGAAATGGGCTAGGTTTTGTCTCAAAACGGGAGGGCGAGGCTCCCGCCGAGCCGGTTTGACCGACGAAACAAGAGGCTCAGCAGGAGCTTCGCCCTCCCGAAAACGCTGCTTCTCCGGATTTTGAGACAAAGCCTAGTGCTTTGGCAGGGCTAGGAATTGGGGTGGTCCGGCCCCAATTCGTTCGTTACGCAGTCCCGCTCTGATTCAACTCGCGCCGATAGAACCGCTGTATGCCACGGCCGGTCAGCTCGTCGTACTCGATCAACTCGGCATCGAAAGGCGTTCCCACGCAAATCGCTCGGTTCACTGCATCCGTTGTTTCGCGGAAGAGTCTGGCAACCGGGTAACCTTGGCTGCGCATGTGCGTGACTGCCGGGCATCGACTCACTTCGATTCGAAGTTCATTTTCCGACAGAGAGAAACGCACTTCGCCTCCCTCAAGGTCATAGACACCGCGAAAATATTCTTCCAGAGCAACGAGTCCTCGTTGCTCGAGAGCCTTTGTCAAAGGTGCATAAAACGATCTGGCAAACTGTTCCAGGTATTCACGCACGGCATCGTCACCGTACTGCTCGTGCAAATACTCGATGCCCGCGCTCAATGCGCCATGGAAGTCCCGGTGCAAGTATTCGTTATCGCGGGCATTTCGAGACATCGTCTGTTTGGTCATTTGTTGTCTGCTGTCGCAAAAAGCTGTTCCAGTTGCGTGACGGCGGATTCCACTAACCGCTCCGCGGACCCGGGCTCGTAAAACGTGCTGCCGACCATCGTCTCGTAACCGCCCTGATCGAACGCTTCCCGAGTGGGCAAGTAACCAATCGCGTCGTTACAGAGACCGGCGACCAGCGTATGACGTGCGGGTGAACGACGCTTAATATCCAATCCCAGCTGGCAGAATGCCTCGCCAGGCAATCCCACAATCGCCGCATCACCAAGGCGAATTACCATGACTTCCACGAAATCCGGTTGATCCTGCACTTGCCACATCTCAAGGCGGAGCTTCGCGAAATAGGCGTCGGGCAGGCCGTCCACCAGACCTTGCGGAGGCCGCTTTCGAGCTTGCTCTAGAACCTCTTCGCACCAGTCGTGTTCACGCTGGCTGATTCTTAGTCGCTCGATTCTCACGCGTTCACGCGACAGGCGCAAACAGGTCGCCGCCACGGGCGTGCCGGAATCGACCGCCTGGCGTGCCCGAGCGGCCAACAAGTCGCCCACACGCTCGGCCATCGAAAAGCCGCGTCCTTGATTCGAATCGCGATAGTCAACGTGGTTCACGTCACCACAGCATCCGTTGAGCAGCAAGCAGGAAGCGCCATTACCAAGAGATTGAGCTAATGCGTCGATCATGTATCCGGGATAGTCGGCCGAGTAGAGCCAATTATCGCCGGCCAGGATCGCCGGATGGAGGCCGAAGTTAACGAGCGCTGCAGTTACTTTCTTCTTGGACCGCACGGTCAGGCAAACGACTTCGGGATCGACCGGGCCCCATGCATCCAGGATTTGCGTCGGGTCGAAGCCTGGCTGAAGCGCCTCCCAATTCATCTGAGTTCTTCCGTCCCGGCGCCGCAAACGCCGGTTGAAAGAAAGCCGATCCGCGACGGCATGTCCGATTTCAAGTGTCGCCTCCCTCAAAACCTGGTTGGCCTCGACAATGGCCGATGCGGCCTTGCGAAGCAGTCGGTCAATAGCATCAGTGTGCGGGGCGATCTGCTCAGCTAACCCTATTGTGCCCGTAGTGGCTGGAGCACTGTGAGTGTGCGTGGCATGAACCAGAACGTTTTGCGGTGGGACATCACATTCAGCCCCAATGACATCACGGATCGTTGCCACATTCTGACGATCGAGCATACAGACATCGATGGCAAGCAGGCCTGCCTTATTTCCGCACTCGTCGGCAAAAACCACAGCTCGTGCAAAGAGAGGATCATGAACGCCACGAGCCGCATAGTCGTCGCGAAAATTGCCCATCAGCGGAAGCCCGGGCTGAGGCGTGCAATCAATCGAAGACAGGCCAACTCGCATTGAAGATTTGGAATCCATGGATCCGAAGATAGCACTCGAACATTGGAAGTCAAGCCGTTTCGCATCCCTGTTTCTACCGTGCGACATCCCACGTGGTTTCCAGCGACGGCTCGCCAGTGGCTTGTTATCGCAGGCTTGTGATCACACTCTCATTGGACGGCCTTCGCCTTCTCCCGTCCTGGACGCCTGGGGGTAACTTGAGGCCTTGCCTGTCTTTCCACGCCGGAAACGGGGGCAATCGTATTACTCGTCCCCGAACACGTCCTTGATCCGCTCGGCCGTGAGGATCCGTTCCGCCCATGATAACAGTCTCTCCGAGCCGGCCCCGCTGATGCGTCGTCGAACCTCGTCGGACACGGGCCCGAACTTCTGCTCGAGAAGCCGTACGAAAACTCCTGCCTCACCTTCCGCTTTACCTTCCACCTTGCCTTCCGCTTTGCCTT
>JAJSAJ010001059.1 GCA_024274855.1 Planctomycetota bacterium
AGGGAAAGCCGGTATTCACGAGGTCGACATCGTCGTGGGGCTTCAAGAGCAACAATGTGTCAGCCTGGAGGACCTGGACTCTGCGATGCAAGATGCCGTTGAGCAGATCGAATAAGGGGAGCTTGAGTCGCTCCATTTCGACGTTCTGCGTAGCGGCGAGGTTCTTCGGGTAGAAGTCCCGCTCCCTGTCAATCAGCTCGATCTGCGAACGCGTCAATCTGGCAGCAATTCAAGTGGAAATCATGTATTGCCTCTTCCAGCCACGAACAATGCGGGTGAAATCGCGGAAACCGCGCAGGCTTATGTCGACGCTCTGTTGTCGGACAAATCTGCCGGTGCCATTCTGACGCCCGGTTTACTGCCGGCAGAGATTGAGCAGTTGAGAGAGACTCTTCTGGCAGTAGCCATGGGGCAGCCTACAATAAGAATGACGATTCCGGTTGCCGACGGCGACAAGATGCTGGTGGCATCCGATGCAATCAAGCCAACCGTGGTGAGTGACCGATTCAAAGACGTATTACGGGCAAGTCCAAACAACGCGTTACGGGTTGTTCTGCGATTGTCGGCACGCGACAGAACGTGGGTGGTCACGGACCTGGACGTGATTCCGGACACCGCCGAGCGCACGCCCCAGTGGGCTAGTGGCCTCGTCGTTCCGCACAAGAGACTCGTGGACGAGCCGCTGCTTAGAGATCTTGCCCGTCTCGCGTCGCGCCCCGACCGGCATGCCCAGGTCTTCCTGTCGGACGCCATCCAGCAGTTCAACGAGCAGCAACGTCAGCGCAAGGTCGGCCGAGAACTGCCTCTATTGACGGACGACGAGGTCATCGCGGCGATCCGAGCGGCCGACTTTCGCGTTGTGAAGCAAGAACTGAGCGAAGCCGAATTCCAACAATTCCAGGCAATTGCCGAAATGCGTCTCCTGCCGGGCAACTGGACTCTTGAGAAACAGACACAGCTCGCCTCCGAAGATGGCGCCCTCTGGAGCGTCTGGATCGTGGGCCTCAGGTTGAACCGGGTTGATGGAACCGAAACTACGTACGCGATTCGGGACCGTTCACTGAGGTACGACCCGTCGGACATTCAACACGAAAGTCTTACACAAGAGGCGGAAGCCGATTGGACCTCATTGGCGGAACTCGTCGCGGAATTCAATCGCAAGGAAGAGCCGGCCAAACACGGACAACCGCCGTTGACCGTTGACGAATCGATCGCCTCCATGCAGCGGTTTCTGCGGCAAGACCATTTTCGTGAGAAACAGCACTTCCCACCCGCCGTGCTTGATGTTCTGGCGACAATGGCGAGGGAGAAGAAGGTCCCGCCCGGAACCCAACTCGACCTGCACCAGCGTTCCTCACGCAATACGTCCCATCTTCACTACTGGAAGATCGTTCTGAGATGTTTTGTTGGAGAGCGTCTCTTTGCGATAAACATCCGCAACCGGTACATAGACTCTTCGCCCATGGAACGGATCCCGGACGACGAAATCGCCTGGGGACCGGCGGCCACCGATGGGCTACAGGTGGGGGTCCACGTTGTTCCGGAAAAGACTAGCCCTGTCCCCGGCACGAGATACACGACGACATTCTACTTCCGAAATCTGACGGCGTCTTCGACGATTGCGCCCGTTTCGCCGATCGGATTCGAGCTGGATGCGCGATCGGCGACCGGTGAAAGACTTGACGTGACTCAGAGGCAAGACACCTTACCTACCCCGACGGTTGACACGCCAACGATGAATGTGTCTGACCGAAGAGAGAGATGGGGCGCGTCCTTCATTGTCACTACGACGAAGCGTGATGATCTCGATACGTCCAAACTAGGTTCGTTCTCGCCATCAGACCGTGCAAGTCCAATTGCAGTGGTCCATGCTCAGCCGGAGCAACCGGTGCGATTACGTTTCCGAATCCACGATTGCCGAGTGCCAACGGGCCACACTCACCCATACGTATCCCATTTGGTCACAGGTGCGATCAGTCTTGTTGGTGGCTCCGCCGCGACGGCTGTCGAGCAACAGAGCGGCGGATCGGGCGAGTCTTGAAATTAGTGATTCTTGGCCGCCGCCGGGTTACCTTGGATGTATGCCGCTCAATCCTACCGACTTCCACACGTAATGGAGATTCAAAATGAATAGACTCGTCACCCTGATTGGCATCGCGGTTGTCGTAGGCGAGGCTGCCGTGTTTTCCAATGCCGAAGAAGAGACGCGGGAATCAGAGATTGCCACGTTCGAATCCGTGCAGCAAAACAAGGACTATCGTGTTTCGCTTCTTGGCGTCACAAAAGGGATTGCTTTCCTCGATACGCAAAAACTTGTCAGTGGTGGTGGGCGTGCCCCCGGCAACAATGCAGTTCCATGGATGCGTGTGGCAACTGTTATCGAGAAACTCACCGATAAAGACGAGCCTTGGGGCTTCAAAGCCGAAACGGCTGACGGTACGGAGCTACCTGGCAGAATCAGCATTGAAACGAAC